>JBDSJW010000001.1:0-4477 GCA_039917235.1 Kapaibacterium sp. (SeqCode)
GGGACGTTTCAAACGTCCCCTCCCCCCTCATCAGTCTATCAGCAGTCTATCACGAAACGTTTGAAGCATCCGACGCCGATTTTCTCTCCGCACGGATCATCGCGGAGCGCGCCGTCACCGTCAGCGGAGAAACGACGCCATTAAGGAACTTGTGCCAGCCGACGATGCCGATCATCGCCGCGTTATCGGTGCCGTGAATCGGCCGGACGCTGTAGAGCGTAAGCCCCTTCTCCGCCGATCGCGCGGCAAAGAGGGCACGGAGCCTGGAATTTGCCGCAACGCCGCCAACCACCGCAATCCGTTGCAGGCCAAGATCGGCGGCGACGCGGAATGCGGTGCCGGCGAGCGTATCGACAATCGCCTCCTGGTACGACGCGCAGATATCGGCAAGATCCTTTCCGGTCGGAAGGGAATCGGGATAATGATCGCGCAGAAAATATCGGAGCGATGTCTTCAGCCCGCTGAAACTGAAATCGTTCCGGGAATCCTTGATAAGCCCGCGGGGAAAACGGTGGGCTGATGGGTTTCCCTCGGCCGCCAGCCGGTCGATCGCCGGCCCCCCCGGATATCCAAGGCCCAGCAGCTTCGCCCCCTTGTCGAACGCCTCGCCGGCGGCATCATCACGGGTCGCGCCCAGCAGCGTATACTCCCCCGGCGCCTTCACATTATAAAGAAGCGTATGCCCGCCTGAAACCACCATCCCCAGATAGGGAAACTCCGCGTCCGGCTGATCGATCAGCACCGAAAGGAGATGCGCCTCGATATGATTAACCGCAATTAGCGGGATGCCAAGTGAAACCGCGATCCCCTTTGCCGCGTTCACCCCGACCAGGAGCGAGCCGACCAGCCCCGGCTCCGTGGTAACGGCCACGGCGACAAGATCGCTCCACGATGTATTTGCCCTGGCGATTGCCTCCCGGATCACCGGCGCGATCGCCGTGACATGGGCGCGGGAGGCCAGCTCCGGCACAACGCCCCCCCACGTATTGTGGTCGGCCTGCGACGAGATGATGAGCGAAGCGATCTCCCCCTCCGCCACAACCGAGGCGGAGGTATCATCGCACGATGATTCTATGGCAAGAATGGTACGCGGCATAATAGCCCTCAAGATACGGCCCCGGAAGCTCCCGGCGGAAGCATTGCGGCCGATTGATCGTGTCTCAATGTGAATTTCATCCCCGGACGGCCAGCCTGCGGAAACGGCGGACCATCCGTGCCCGGCTCATCGATCGGCGGGATGGGGGCCGGACGTCCGTAATTCTGATTATCGGAAGGGATGCCGACGTATATTTGAAGAATTGCCGCAAGTCCGGCAGCCGAAGTCGCTGCACTCAAATGCCCGGGGGCACGTCGGTCTGATGCCCCTTTTTGTTCGATCGCACGGCATGCGGTCACCCCGCCGGTCCGGATATTGTGATACAGGTTCCTCCCGATGCGTCCCGAAGGGGAAGATCATCTTAAGGAACGGCCGGCTCTCCATCGGATCCAAGCTACGTTGTGAAAGGATATACTCTCGGTCTTGCCGCAAGTCCATGGATAGTTGCCCTGGTGATACTGGGGGGGCTCGCCTTTGCGATCTATTCCTACCGGCGCACCTCCCCGCCGGTCCCTCCCCTCCGTCGCTGGACGCTGATCACGCTCCGCACGCTCGGCATCGGCCTGCTCCTTCTGGCGCTGTTTGAGCCGGTGCTTTCGCTGCTGAATATCAACGCGGAACAGCCGGAAGTGGTGGTGGCAATCGACAACTCGGAGAGCATGACGCTTGCCGGAAGCGATTCCAGCCGGATCGCGGAGGCGCGCGCCATCGCAACACGGCTTGTGGGATCGAAGCTGGCGGAGCGGATACGGTTCGTGACCTTCTCCGATTCAGCAAAGCCGCTCGCGGCATATCGCCCGGACAGCCTTAGAGCAATCGGCGGCGAAACCCGGATGGAAAGCCCCTTCACGCTGGCGGCCGACTCCCTCAGGCGGAAGAATATCAGGGCGATCGTGGTGATGTCGGACGGGCGCTACAACACCGGCGCCAATCCCCTCTTCGCCGCCGAAGGGCTTGGCGTTCCGGTCTACGCGGTCGGCATGGGGGATTCAATCGAGCCGCGCGATCTTTCGGTACAGCAGATTTTCACCAACGAGATCGCCTATCTGGGGACCGAGCTTCCGGTGGAAGTCCGCGTGAAATCAGCGGGATATGCCGACGGCAACGCAACGCTCACCCTCCGCGACGATAACGGCGTGGTCGCAAGCCAGCAGATAGCGCTGGCCCCCGGCACAAACGAGTATACCGCGAACTTTCTCTACAAGCCGCACGCGGAGGGGATAGCAAAGCTGCGCGCGGAGATCGGCGGTGGCGGCCAGGAGCTTACCCCGAAGAACAACAGCCGCACAGCCTACGTAAAGGTGAAATCGAACAAGCGCCGCTATGTGATGATTTCCGGCGCCCCCAACCCCGACGTGGCGTTTCTCCGGCGACTTCTCTCGGTCGATCAGAATATCGAGGTGAAGAGTTTTGTGCAGAAAGGGGGTCCTGATTTTATCGAGGGGAAGCTGGAAGCGGCAGCGTTCAAGGACGCCGAGGCGATCGTCCTGGTCGATTTCCCCACATCAGCAAGCTCCCCCGATGCCATCCGGCTGATCAAATCGATGGCACAGGAATCGAACATCCCCCTCTTTGTGATCCTTGGCAACACCGTCGATATCAACCGGCTGAAGGAGCTTGAATCGCTCCTGCCGGTCACGTTCGGCCCGCCGCGGCCGGCGGAGATGCAGATTTTTGCCGATATCACCGAGGAGGGGAAGAACAACCCGATCACCAGAGTGCGGAAGATGGAAGGATGGGATCAGCTTCCGCCGATCTACCGGAGCGAAACCACGGCGCGGGCAAAGCCGGAGGCGGAGGTGCTGGCGCGGGCGCGGCTGGGAAACGCTCATCTGGATGATCCGCTGATTGTGGCGCGCAAGCTGGGGCGGAGCCGCTCGATGGTGGTGCTTGGCTACGGAATCTATCGCTGGCAGCTTCTTGGCGAGGGGCCGCGCCAGGAGCGTGGCGACGCGGTTCCGGGGGTGCTGGAGGATTTTATCTCCAACTCCCTCCGCTGGCTGGCGGTGCGGGATGAGAACAAGCAGGTGCGGATCGTCACCAGCAAGCAGATCTACAATCTCGGCGAGCCGGTCAGGATTCTGGCACAGGTTTACGACGAGAGCTTCAACCCGCTGAACGACGCTCAGGTGGTTGTGGATGTTCGCGGAGCGGAGAAAAATTATACCGTAACGCTGGCCGCCGCCGGGAGTGGCCGGTACGAGGGGACACTGGGAAATCTGCCGGCGGGCGATTACAGTTTCGGCGGGAAGGCAACGGCCAATGGGAAGGAGATTGGGCGGGATGAAGGGCGGTTTGCCATCGGCGAGGTGGGGCTGGAGTTCCTTCAGCCATCGATGAACGCGGAGCTTCTCCGCTCGCTGGCGACCCGGACCGGCGGGCGGTTCTACACCCCCCGGCAGACCGGGAGCCTTGCCGATGATATCCTGGCGAACAAGGGATTTGCCCCCCGCTCGCTGGAATCGCGGAACGATACCCCCCTCTGGAACTATCCGTGGGTGCTTGCCGCCGCGCTGATGGCGTTTGCAATAGAATGGGTTATCCGAAAACGGAGCGGGATGCTTTGACCCCTCCGCCCCCCGGAACGATCAACCGAACTGAACACAAAACTTATGTCACATTCCACGGATGAAGAGGCGCGACGCTACTTTCAGCAGGCATATACCCTTCAGATGAAGGGGAATCTGGACGCGGCGATCGATCTCTACCGGAAATCGATCGAGCTGCATCCGACCGCCGAGGCGCATACATTTCTCGGCTGGAGCTATTCCCACAAGGGGGATCTTCGGAAGGCGATCGAACAGTGCAAAATCGCCATCGATCTCGATCCCGATTTCGGCAACCCGTACAACGATATCGGCGCCTATCTGATCCGTCTCGGCAAGTTCGAGGAGGCAGTGGAATGGCTCCAGCAGGCATGCTCCGCCCCGCGCTACGACGCGCGCCACTACCCGCATTTCAACCTGGGCCGCGCCTACGAACGCCTTGGCGATGTCCGCGACGCGATTCGGGAATATCGTTACGCGGCAACGCTGGAGCCGGGATACAAGCAGGCGTTGCAGGCGGCGGAACGTTTACAGGCCTCGATGAATTGATGATTGCGATGGAGTTCCCCGAGATACGGAGACGGCCCGGCGGCCATATGGCAACAGAGATTACAACGTGCGGCAAACGGAATTCCGGGAAACTTCCCCTGCCATAACGTAGCGTGAAATCTTCGCGTTAAAATGCCTTCAGGTCCCCAGTGATCTCAGAAAACAATAATAGGGAGAGCAATATAAATAATGGATACCTGGAACCTGAAGATCTTGTGAATCGGCAGCGCGTTGCGGTGCTGATTGGAACAATAGATGATAGAACAGTGCGCCCACGCGCGGAGAT
>JBDSJW010000002.1:0-7832 GCA_039917235.1 Kapaibacterium sp. (SeqCode)
GGGCGCGGATATTGAAATCCGCGCCCGCGCATTATGCTGACTGGATGTAATCGATCAATCGCTATATCAATTGAGCGCCACACGCATCATGGTAAATCCTGAACTCACGACCACTTTCCCGATCCGCCACCGACTCCAATAACCGTGGAAATCGCACCGGCCTGGAAATGTCCGAGAAGGTTGCTGTTCTTGTCGAAGAACAGAATGCTCAAGTACACCGGCGTTCCCTGAAATTCGAATGCGGTCGTATCCTTGTAGAGCCTGTTGATATCGTCCGTGTAGACATCACCAAACAATGCCCCACCTCCCGGGGTCGTCAGGCCGCCGGCATCCCCGTTGAACGTCTTTCCGCCGTTCTTCACGGAAACCTGGAACTTCAGATAAAAGATGAAGCTCGCCACGCTGCCGTTTGCGGGATATGCCTGCGCGGTGGTCTTTAGTGAAGTTACTACGTTGTTGATTGTTTCGCTGTCCAGCTTCCCCTGCATGGTGGTCGCAAAATCCGTGGCGATTGCCTGTACATCAACGGTGGTCTCTTCCATGATTTCTCTCCGAAATAATTGAGATTGAACGGCTGCGTTGTGTGGTTCCGCTCCCGTTGTTGCAGCCGTTGAACGATGGAGCAGTTGTGTCAGCCCTACTTTTCGTGTCGTGAGAATCATTGGGACCGGAGCCTGATGGAGCCCGGAAATCCCTGATTCCACGTCGTGACGTGTGGTTTCATCAAGTAAGCCTGATCACGGATGCAAAGTAGGTGGTGCTGATTCCGGGTGAGTACTCAATTACTACTCAGGCGGGTACGGCGCTTGAAATGCGTGATGGTAAACCGCGTCGCGGAGAATTGGAATCACCCATCGCTGGCGATCTGGGATGGCGATCACATACGATTGCTCGGAAAATGATGATCCCGATCCGCCGAATTCCATACCATCGTGCCGGCAAATGTGCTGGGCCTTATCGTGCCGGTTTATTTCCGGTTCGGTAAGGCCCGCGCGTATCTGCTCCGTACTGAAATCAGCGAAGTCCGTTTTGTCGGTGTAGTCAAATCGTTGATATTGTTATGGCGACAGATGGTAATCGTTCCGGAAGTGGTGAAACATTTTCATGATGCCGCCGATATCGTGCGGCGGCGATTGCGCCGGATATATATCAATTATTGTTTATGCGATGAATGTTCTCATTTTCGGTGCTACCGGTTCGGCGGGGGGGAGTGTCCTCCATGCCTCCCTTGATTCTCCGGTGGTGGAGCGCGTTCATGTCATCACGCGCCGTCCACTCAAATTATCCCACAAAAAGCTGCGCGTGTTCCAGCATGGTGATTTCGAGGATTACGGGCCGATCGCCGAGGCGTTTACCGCGATGGATGCCTGTTCTTTCTGTCTTGGCATTTCCGTCAATCAGGTATCCGGTGAGGATGAGTATCGGAAGATCACCCACGATTTCGCGATAGCCGCCGCGCGCGCGTTGCGGCTGCAGAGCCCGAAAGCGGTTTTCCATTTTATCAGCGGCGGCGGGACAAACGAGAAGAGCCGGATGATGTGGTCGCGAGTAAAGGGAGCAACGGAGCGGGAGTTGATAAGCGATTTCGGCGCGGTCTGCTGGCGTCCCGCCTTTATCGACGGAGAGAATTCCGAAAACGGCCTCTGGCTCTACAACACGCTCCGCCCGATTTTCCGGGTGCTCAAGCCGTTTCGCGGCCTTTACATCGCGGGGAGGGATCTTGGGAATGCGATGATCCAGGCAACGATCGAGGGGATGCGCGGGCAGATTCTGGAGAACAGGGATTTTCATCCGCTCGCCGCGCGCGCGACCGGATCTGGCGGCTGAATGCACTGCCGCCATTCCGCGGGCAGTGATCGCGGTTTGCGTGGCGGCGGGTAAAACTGTAGCATTGTATGCCGGCTCGTGAAAACGGGGCGGGACGTTCGATAATAATCATCAGCAACCGACAGAGTGTACAGGGAGAATATCATGGGGACGAAAGATCCTCGCATCGACACATATATAAGCAATACGGCGGATTTCGCGCAGCCGATCCTTCATCATCTCCGCGAGCTGGTTCACGCGGCATGCCCGGATGTGGAGGAGACGATAAAGTGGAGGTTTCCGCATTTCAGTTATAAGGGGATGCTGTGCGGCATGGCGGCGTTCAAGGCCCACTGCGCGTTCTCATTCTGGAAAGGGGAACTGCTGAGCGAAATGATGGGAGATAATCACTCCAGAGAGGCGATGGGGCATCTCGGCAGGATCACCACTCTCGACGATCTGCCGAAGGATCGCGTGGTGCTCAAGTATATCAAGGAAGCAATCAAGCTGAACGACGACGGCGTGAAGTCGCCGAAACGATCGAAACCAAAGATGGAACATCGGGATCTTGAAATCCCGGAATATTTTTCGGCGGCGCTCAAAAATAACAGCGAGGCGGAAAAAACGTTCAACGGTTTCAGCTACAGCCATAAAAAGGAATATGTCCAGTGGGTGATGGAGGCCAAATCCGACGCAACACGTGATAAACGTCTGGCAACGGCGGTGGAGTGGATGGCCGAGGGGAAGGGGAGAAACTGGAAATACGAGGATTGCTGAGAGACTGTTGAAGGAGGTCAGCCGTGGCGTTGGCCTTCATCGTTCGCTCACTGCGGCGTCCCGAAGGACGCCTCATTCGCTCAGATTCGGCCGCCTTGCAGCTGATCGTCCTTGAACAGCCTGGGTATCGGAAGTAATTCAACAGGCTGTTATCGTCTTATAATCCCATCTTCCGCTTCATTATCTCCTTTATTTTCCCTCCCATCGTGCTTCCTTTGTTAAAGCTGATGATCACCAGCATATCATCTTTTATCAGAATCTCCTCCGGGTTTTCCGCTGTTGGCCCATCTCCGTTTCCCCAGATCAATCCCTGAATAAATCCATCCCCGTTGAATGGACCTCTGAATCTGAGAAAGAGAATTGTTCCATTATCTCCGTTCGGCCCTTCAATCGACTGCGATGACTTCTGCTCTATCAGCCCGGTGATCGGCGAAAACGTTCCGGGGCTTTCGTAGTAGGTATTGGCCTGGAATGACCGGATATGGCTTTTTTCGGAGAACGTGTAGCCCGCCATCAGATCCTTTTCCGTCAGGTTCAGGCTGTCGATCACCAGGTGTATTACGCCGGAATCGGCCGGATGAATTGATAAATCGCGGGTGGAGGAGGCAGATGCGCCGGCGCAACCGGCAAGGAGCGCGGCGACGATGACGACGATAATGGTCCGTAGTTTCATGAATTATCTCGAGCTGGTTCGGAATTGAGAATATCGCCGATGATGCGATCGGCATGTCCGAAAATCATTGTATCGGCGGAGCAATATAGCGTTCGAACGATTACGATGCCATCCGCTGTCTGCTTATGCGGTTACGGAGTATCAGAGAGCAACCATATGGTGGGCACCATTCCGAAAAAAAACTTCGCGTTGTTCATGCAACATATGTTGCCAGGTCATATATTCGTGAATCACCTCTCTTCGACGTACCATAATTGGGCATTTTCCATGAGCTGGGATATTTTTGTGCAGGATCTGCCAGAGTCGATCGCGTCGATCAGGGAAATCCCCGGTCATTTTCGCCCGCGCCAGGATCTTTGTCGTCGTGATGAGGTAATAGCCGCGGTTATGGCGACCGCGCCATCGGCAACCTTTCAGGAGAATGGGTGGGGGCTGATTGACGGGCCGAATCTCTCGATCGATGTCAATCTTGGGGATGGCGAGGTGCTGCATGGCTTCGCGTTTCACGTTCGGGGGAACGACGGCGCTGCGGCCCGCGCGATCATCTCGGAAATTCTCGGAACGCTGAACCTCCGTGCCATCGACGTATCGGCGGCTTCCGGGCTGTTCGATAAGACGGGATCAGCCGAGGGATGGCGCCGCTGACGGGAATACAGAGATTCGGTGATCGGACGGGGATGATGGGCCTGGGACGCGACACGCTATCACCGCGAATTATCAGGTTCCCAGCAGCCGGAATAATTCATCCGATCATTCCACATATCGAGCGCCTCACCCATCCATTCCGCCGTCTGAATTTCCGTCGTGAAATTTCTATTCCGTGCTGGCTGAAACGGTTTGAGAGAATCAATGGTTGAAGTGATGGTTTCTTCACTGGCGGATCCTGAATGCAGGTACTGATGGTTCTGGCGTGGTTCGGCGCGCGACCGATCGACCGCGCCGATGGCCCATGAATATAATCACCATTCCGCAATCCCGGTTTGTCTCACCATTGTGAATTAGCTATCATTGCCGCCGGTCGTCAGGCCGCTTCATGGCCGCCGCGCGACTCCCCCAAACCATCGACCAGGCGCAAACGTCCCCTCATCGTTTCGGCTGGCATTTCGGGCCGCGTTGCCGTCCGCCGTGCCTTTTGCCGGACAGATCGGCAACGCCGATGAAATCCCCGCCGGATCGGCTTCCGCGCGGGGGATGCATTCACGAACAGAGCCGGAGGAAATCCCATGACGAAATCTTTACGGGCCACGATTATCAGCATCTGTGTCATCGCTCTTCAGGGGTGTTATCACACCCGGTTGATGACCAATGCCGCACCCGCCACCGATTATCATCACACCACGTCCAACTCGCTTTTCTGGGGGCTGGTTCAGGATAATGTTGTCCCGGACAACTGTCCCAACGGCTCCATGCAGGAGGTGCGCGTCACGTCGAACCTTGGATATTCGCTGATCACCGTTGTAACGCTCGGCATATGGTCGCCGATCGATGTGGAATGGCGCTGCGCCAAACGCGATGCTCCCCCCGACGGGCCGGGACAGTAGCGCGGCGCGTTTCCGTGATGACCGGATCGTCGTCGGGCGTTGCGTCGATTGATGCGACTCGAGAATTCTTCCACCATTTCTTGCGAGAGAGGGAGCATGAGCGAAATAACTTTCAACGGCGCGACCGCCGTGATAAACCCGGCGGGGGCGTGGACCAACAGGCATGAGAATGTGACGCAGCAGTTCGGCACGCTCTACGACATCTGGAACAATCCGAATTTCACCGACAACCGGCTCGCCGATCTTCAGGCGACAATCGGTCTGATCCAGAAACTGATGGCGACCGCCGACGCGGCAAAGACGCAGATGCGCGCATTCGGTGGCGGCTGGTCGCTCTCCACCGCCGCCGTTACGGCCGGAGCAATGGTGAACACAAAGCCGATGAACTGGCATTTTGTTCTCGGCGCCGGCAGCTACGATCCGGGATATCAGGGGAATCAGGCATCGGCCGTCTATGTGCAGTGCGGGATGAGCGTTGGTGAGGTGAACACATATCTGGCGGGGAAGGGGCTGGCGTTGAAGACCTCCGGCGCCAGTGACGGGCAGACGATTGTTGGCGCGATCTCCACCGGAACGCACGGCTCGCGCTACGGATTTGGCGCGATGCAGGATTATGTGGTGGGAATCCATCTGATCGTCAGCCCGACACGGACGGTATGGCTGGAGCGGGCGACCTATCCGGTGGTCAACGCGGGATTTGCATCGCGCTTCAAGGCTGATCTTATTCGGGATGATGTTCTGTTTAACGCGGCGCTGGTGAGCTTTGGAAGTTTTGGCGTGATCCACGGGCTGATGATTGAAACGGAGCCGCTCTACGTTCTGGATGCCACGCGCCGGCAGATCCCGATGACGCCAGGGCTTGAGAAGGCGATGGCGACGCTCGATTTTTCCGGCATTGCGCTGCCGCAGCCCAAGACGCCGCCGTTTAACGAGGCACCGTTCCATTTCGAGGTCGTCTATAACCCGCACGACGTGGCGGGGGGACCGTATGTCAGCGTGATGTACCAGCGTCCCTATCCCGCCAACTACCAGCCGGTGCCACCGTATGCCGGCGGGCTTGGGCCGGGGGATGACATGCTCGGCGTTGTGGGATCAATCACCAATCTTCTCCCCACGAATATCATTCCCGGCGTTATCGCCCCCATCATGAGCCTGCTTGTGGCACAGGTGTACGGGCCGCTCGCCAATCAGATCGCCACGCCGGGAGATACCTTCACCCCGACGAACGCGAAGGGGAAGGCGATGAGCACCGAGATCGGCGTGCCGCTGGAGTATGTGCTGCACGCGCGCGATATTCTTCTCAACGCCCATCCCGAGGTGGATGAGTATCCCGGGCTGATCTCCTTCCGTTATATCAAGGGATCGAAGGCGCTGCTGGCGTTCACGCAATATCCCGTCACCTGCGCTATCGAGCTGCCGGCCGCGCATTCCGACCGGACGCTTGCCTACTATAACCGCATCTGGAATGATTTCACGGCGGCCGGGATTCCATTTACGCTCCACTGGGGACAGATGAACAACTTCACCCCCGCGCTGGTTCGCAAGATGTACGGTGGCAAGGTTGATGCGTGGATCGGCGCCCGCACAACCCTTCTTGATCCCGGAATGCAGGCGGTCTTCTCCAACGATTTTCTGAAATCGTGCGGGCTGGGATGATCGCCATTCTCAAAAACATGCGCGCGGTGGCGATCCCCGGTGATCTCCACCGCGCGTTGTATTGTTACCGAACCGTTGTCCGGAATTCGACCACTCTCAACCCACCATAACAGCCGTTTTTCGGCGGATTTCCTCGATTAGTTCCTCTAGTACGATTCCTATACAGGAGATTGATAGTTCGTTAATCAACAATATCAATCCTCTGAAAACAAGGACAGTCATGAAGAAGCTTATCGCACGTTCGACCCTCGCAATCATGGCACTCCTCGGCACCTCCACCATGAACGCGCAGTCGGTCGCGGTCACTTCCACGGCAACCATCGTCACGCCGGTCAGCGCTGCTTACTCGAACTGATCTTTCCCCAGTTCCCGCTCGCGATGGAGATTCCGTGTACGGGCAGGTCTAAGACCTGCCCCGACCGTAGCTCTTCGCATTTGCTGAAGGATTGCCATCGCATATTTCCGTCGGGGTTTCGTTTATGCCTGTAGTTATCCCGGCGCGCATCGGATCGATATCCGGACAGCGCGGGGAATATCGAAATCGGGGCGATTTTTCCGTGCCTCAATCCGCTCAACAATGTACCGGCCGCTGAGTGACTTCGCATGATCGAAGATGTGATAACGTATCAGGATTCTTCCAGCGCGATAAGCGGATCGCGGGGGATTGTCATGAGTAAATCGCAACGAAATGTCGCGATTGACACGACGGTCAGGAAGGAACGGCGGCGGCTTCTTGATTTTATCAGGCTGCGCGTCGGGACCGAGGAGGATGCCGAGGATATTCTGCAGGATGTCTTCTATCAACTGGTGACAAGCTACAGCGTAACCGAGCCGATCGAACGGCTTGCGTCGTGGCTCTTCACGGTGGCGCGGAATAAAATCATCGATCGCTACAGGAAGCGTAAACCGGAACCTGCCGCGACGCAGATCGATGCGCGGGATGATGATGAATCGGAACTTTCCGGCATCGAGGATCTGCTCTTCGATCCGGCCGATACGCCCGATATGGTCTACGCCCGGTCGCTGGTCTGGTCGGAACTGGCGGTGGCACTGGAGGAATTGCCGGAGGCACAGCGCGATGTATTTGTGATGCACGAGCTGGAGGGGCGGAGTTTCAAGGAGATAGCGGAGATCACGGGCGACCAGATCCCCACGCTTCTCTCGCGAAAACGGTACGCGGTAATCTATCTCCGCGAACGGTTACAGGAATTGTACGATGAAATGCGGGATGTCTAGCGGACCATTGAACAACATTAATGTCTCGCGTCGGGGAATGGGAGAAAATCCCCCGCCTTTAGGCGGAGACTTTAGTTCGACGCTTTGAGAGAAGCGTGCTGAGTAACTTGCTTCATGCAGAAATACCGCAAGACCTCGCACAG
>JBDSJW010000003.1:0-11889 GCA_039917235.1 Kapaibacterium sp. (SeqCode)
TTCACCAACGCCAAGCCAACCCGCGTCTCGGTGGACCCGCTTCCGATGGAGGATGTGCTGGAGGAGTATATCAGGCGCGCCGGGGTTCCGGCGATTCAGGGGGTGCTTTACGGTCACATCAAAACCAAGGTCACGCTTCCGCTCGGCGTCGGCGTTCGGATCGATGGAAAACGGGGGGAAATGCGAATGCTGGAGGCGGGGGTGTCGTAACGGGAAGATGGCGGATATGAAACTGCCGAGCTGGAGAAGATGATCTCCGGCGCGGCAGTTCTTGTTTTATAACCTGTGCATCATTCGGGAGGATGCCGGGGCTACGCCTTCATGCGCGCCCCTTCATCCTCCACGGTGAAGATCCACGCGGCGATCTTTCCGGCGGGAACCGTTTTGAACTCCTCCCAGTGATCGTGCGTGAAGTTCAGGCGGCTGGAGCTGTCATCGGCGGTTGCCGCTCCCCCGGTCTCCGCCTTGATTCTGGCGAAACGCTCCTGCCAGCGACGGATATTCTCCTCGCGAAGATCGACCCATCCGGCGGCGGCCCATGTGTCGATCGCCGCGGCATCGGCCGGCAGCTCCCACTCGCCACGGAACGGCGGGATCTTGATCGATTCACCACGCAGCAGCGTTTTGCCATCGCCAAGGAGAATCGGGATGCCGATTGAGATGATGCGGCTGCGGAGATCACGATTGGCGCCGATGACCGCCCCGGCGGCCGCTGCTATTTGCGCCGCGTCCCCCTCCATCACGCTCTCCACCGAACCGGCCACAAGGCCAAGGATATGCGCCTCGAACAGGAGCTTGGAGAGGCGGGGCGGGCCAAGCATCTCAAACGCCACCGACGGAATCCCCGATTCCTCCTCCAGCCGCGCAAGGCGCTCCAGCGCGCGACCCCGGAGATAGCCTCCGCGGTAGGTGGGGCCATAGACCGCGCCATCGAGCGCGGCGACCACATCGTGACCGGAGTTTCCCCCCTTCAGCTCAAAGACCACAGCCTCGGCAATCTCCTCGGGGGTGATCATCTCCATCTGCCCCAGCGATGAAATCGCCTCGAACTCCCCGCGCGAGAAGATGCCGTTCTCGCCGGTATCGATAAACGGCGCCTTCAGGTTCTCCCCCGTTGGTTCGGCGACGTCCGGCTGCTTCAGGCTGAGCGTGCCGTCGAGCTTTATGCCGCGCTCCGGCGGGCAATCGACCAGCGGAATCGGGCGGCCACGGCGGAGGACTTCGCCATGCTCGATCCGCTTCCAGGCGATTGTCGCGGTCGGCTTGATCTCCTTGATGATCGGGCCATCGGGCGTGCGTCCCATCAGGAAGAGGAGGAGCGTCTGCGCGCCGGCGATCGAGCTTTTGCTGAGAAGGACGCGCGACGGGCGCTCCTCGGAATGCGTATAGGGGATATTCAGCCCCATGCCGCCGGAGCCGGCCGTGCCGATCTTGATGTACATCGCCGCGCCGCAATCCTTCAGCCCCTTGTAGAGGATCTGGATATGCCTGATAAGCTGCGGCGTGTAGAGGGTGGAAAGCAATCGCTCCATGCTCTCCTGCTCCCCTACTCCCTTCTCAAACGCGCCGATCACGCTCCGGGCGCTGCTGTAGATATCCTGATAGGCGATCGCCGTGGCCGTGTTAATGCAGTCGATCACGGCATCGGGACGATGTTCGGCCAGAAGCTGATAGAGCGCGGCATTATCGAGGATATCGTCGGTAAGATCATCAAGGATATCGTTGATCATCCGGCGGCGCGTGTGGGGATCGGCCAGAAGCTGTTCGCGCGGGATGACGCGCTCGTCGAACCGACCAAAGATATTCCCCCACCAGGGGACCAGCGTAATCCCGGCATCCGGCGGAATCTCCCGCTGGAGATGCGCCACCGCGTCGCGTGCCTCCGCTTCATTAAGCGAGGTGATGATGATGCGCGCCGGACGATCGGCGATCAGTCGGCGGCAGACCGATGAGCCCACAAGGCCCCAGCCGCCAAGTACGAGAACTGTCTTACCAGATATATCCATCAATTATCGGAGGTAGCCCTGGAAGGAGCGCCAGGCACGATGCCCGCAGCCCGGAGATAGCTCCCCGTTACTGGTCTGCCGGCGATATCGGCGCCCCTGCCGTGCGGAATGAGTTGAGGCCGACCCGACAGGTGCGGTCGGGTCGGGAAAAGCGGATGAACTTAGCAAAATCCACCCGGGCCACCAAGATCGGAAGGCTCCCAAGCGGATTGATATCACCCCCCGAACAACCGGCATCGTAACAGAATCGCGTTCCATACATTTATTGGTCGTGCCATGTGAGAGATATTGGACACTTCGATGTTTACTACTACGTCGGATATCGAACCTTCCATGGGCAAACGTGCGGCCTGAACGATATTCCCTATCCGAACAACAGCATACGCCGTTATTCGGATACCACGGCTTCCCGCGCGAATCGCTCCTCAGGCCGGAAAACGACTAATCCGGACATTTCTTCCAGATAGCGGCCCGCCGCCGTCCCCGTCCGAACGAAATGCTTTCATGATCCCTCCGGCTCTGCAACCATTAGTTTCAATTCCCGCTCAACCGGACGGCACCGTAATTGTATTCAAAAACCGATTTGCGATGTCACGTTTTTTCAAGCGCGACATCATTGCTCAACTGACTGTATTAGGCATTTTGAGAACTCACTTTAACATACTGGAGAAACGCAATGCGTAGTTTGGGTCTGTTTTCCACAAAATCCTCCCGTGCGGGAGCAAGGTTGCTGAAGGGCATCCTCATCCCCGTGCTGGTTGCAGGTCCGTTGATGGCCGGAGAGGCCGTTGCACAGGATATGTTCCACAGAGGCGGCAGCGCAACGGTCGCCAGAAACGGCGCGGCCAACGATCCGGGCCACAGCACCGCCGTCAGCCCCGCCACAACGCATCGCCAGGGAAAGCCGTCGGGCATCACGGTTCAGCGGTCGCTTCAGGCCGATCCGGCGCAGTACCGCATCCTCGATTCGCTGATCAACGCATTTTCCTATTACACCGGCGACCAGGAACCGCTGGTCTATGATGGAGCGTCCGGCATCCTTGCCACCATCAAGCGCGGCGCCGTCACCGGAGCATCGGACAAGCTCTACCTCCGCACCTCCACCGACATGGGAATGACATGGTCAAACCCAACCCAGATCTATGATGGAGCCCAGGGAAACGCCCGCTATCCGAGCCTTGTGATTCTCCCATCGACCTCAACGAACCCCAAGGAGATCAACTACTTCTTCACCGCTCCGATGGTGGAAGCCGACCAGTTCGGCAAGTTCGTCTCAGGGCTGGTCGATGCCGATAAGAATGTGGTCGCGACCGTGGCAAGCGAAGGCATCAACGGCGAGACGTGGAGCACCGGATCGCGTAACGTGGTTACCAACGACAAGAAGATGCTGTTGACCGTCGGCGAGCTTTCCGGCAACAACCTCGGCGTCAGGATATTTGACCTTGGAAGCGCGGAGATCTCCGAGAAGATCCCAACGCAGTGGGACGGCACGCACTTCTCCGATCCGGGAACGCCCACCAGCCGTACCGCGGTTTCCGTCGGTATCGGCCAGGATAATGCCGATGCAATCTACTACGGCATCCTCTCCCGCTTCCCGGCCGCCGATGGGCTCCCGAGCGGAATCCAGCCATACCTGGCTGTCTCCAAGTCAACCGACAAGGGAGCAACCTGGAGCGATTTCGATGTGATCCCGAGAAAGGTGATGGAGGATTACGCCACCGCGAACAACATGGTCCCGGAAAATGTCCGGTTCGGCTATAATGAGGCGCAGGACTTTGCCGTGACCGGCACCAACAGCTACAGCTTCCTGGCCGATCTGAACGAGATCGCCGGAACAACCCTCACCGCCAGCCATCTTGTGGAAGCATATCACAACAATGGCGGATGGCACATGCGCAAGGTGTCCGATATCACCGGCAGCACCCTGCTGGTAATTTCCGATGAGGCCGATACCACCGGCCCGAGCCAGGTTGGGAACGAAGTGCAGCTTGCACGGACGGCGGACGGCTCCAAGCTTATCGCCAAGTGGACCGATCTGGTCTCCTATTCCTTCAACGGTGATATCGACGGCGACGAGATCAGCCCCGACACGCTTACGACAACCGATGTCTTTATGGCGATACGCAGCATCGCCAAGGACACATGGAGCGCCAACCTCAACACCACGAACAGCCCGATCTTCGACCGCGTCACGTGGATTCCGAGAGTCCTTCCAAACGATCTCTCGAACATCCCATTGCTGACGCTTCAGCGTAATCTGGCCGACACGACCTATGCGACGCCGAAGGATTCGCTCTTCCTGATTCAGCGCGATGTCTTCCGTTCGCAGTGGGTGACGCTCTCCAATGTCAATATCGCCCAGCTCTCCGGCGTCTCCGAGCCGGTCGTCACCAGCCGCTCCGGCATGAAGCTCGAAGCAGTCTATCCGAACCCGGCCGTCGGCCAGGCAACGATCCGCTTCACGACAACCGCTTCGGCCGATGTATCGGTGGGCCTCTGGAATGTGCTTGGCGAGCAGGTGATGACGCTGAAGAACGGGCAGATGGAGCCGGGCGATCATTCGGTATCGTTCAACTCCACCCTGCTTCCGGCGGGCACCTATTACTACACGCTCCGCTCGAACGGCGAAACCCTGACCAAGGCGTTTACCGTCGTCCGATAAGGAATCCGAGAGCCTTTGTTCTCCCGATCGGTTATGATCGCGGGATAAGGTGAAACGTCAGATAGTGAAGGCCGGCACCGCTACCAGGCGGGACCGGCCTTTGCATTTCAGGAGCATGGAGGGCTGTCAGATGCCGGTAACCGGGATTGGCGAAGGAAGACCCGACAAGAAAACGATTGATCGTGTGCCGATCTCGGAGTATTTTCCCACGATTACCTTTAGGTTTTCATCTTTCATTCTTTTCTGGAGAAACGACAATGAAGATTTCCCTACTACTGGGTACAGTGGTAGCGGCCGCCTATTGCGCCACCCCGCTGATGGCGCAGCAGCAGAGCGTGAGAACCGCTCCCCCGCTACGGAACGGCATCGCCCCGGAAACCGCGATCACTTCCAACCCGCACTCCCCCGCCTCGATCCCTCCGCCTCCGGCCCCACTGACTCTCCGCAGCGGAGCAAAACCGACTGGCCTTAGTGGGTTTTATGATTATCAGTCCAACGGCATGCTCCGTGGACGGCTGAAGGCCGTGCTCAGCGGCACCACCGTGAACCTCTACACCGCCTGGATGCTGGCAACCGACGGCACCGACGAAACAACGGCCAGCGACACCCGCCACGTCGGATTCGCGGTTTCCACCGATGGCGGCATCACCTGGAAGGCAAACAAGAATATCTCCGATGTCAGGACCGGCTTCCCCTATGTGGATGTTGGCGCCGACGGCACTCCGTACGTTGCCTGCCATGGCGTGCCGTCATCCGGCAGCGGCATCGGCACGCTGATCTATGTCAGCTCGCCGACCGATCCCACCACATTCTCCATCGCAAACGAGTTTCCGGTGGAAACCCCCAGCGGCCGCGCCGGCGATGATGGCGCTGGCGTTATCTGGCCCGCGTTCGTGGTAAGCCCGAAGGATGGCTCCAAGGGTGTTGTTGCCGCCACGCTCAGCCCGCTGACGAAGCCAAGCGTCGAAAACTCCGCGCCGCTCTACATCAGCAATTTCGAGATTGGCGGCAAGCCCGTCTGGAAGGAACTGGCGGACAGCTCGGTCTCCGCAAGCAGCGGCGGTCGCAACCCAATGGTGGTTTCCCCCGGCGGGAAAATCGGCCTTGCCTACAGGCATTTCGGCGGGGTTGATGAAAACGGCATCTATTTCTCCGAGAGCACTGATGGCGGCGCCACATGGAGTGCGCCGATCAAAGCTATCGGCCAGGATACCAGAGACAAGAACTTCACCCCGGACGATTCGCTTGCCGTCGGCACCAATCTGGATCTCTATTACAACGGCGAGACCCCGGTCATCGTCTGCGACGGAAGCTTCGGACCGAGTATCTCAACCGGCGCGCCGTTCACGAGTGAAGGGATCTATTACTGGAGCCCCTCCACCGGCGAAATGCGCATCGCCGGCGCGGACTCCACGCGCGGCATCGGTGTTATTACCGCGCCGTCCGCCAAGACCCAGTCGAACATGGGCTATGTCTCCTATCCGAGCCTCTCGGTCGGCAACGACGGACAGCATATCGTCTGCGTCTTCCAGGCCGCGGCGGAGTTCAACCAGACCGATGGATCGGTCGTGAGCGAGGATGGATTCCACTACTTCCGTCTCTGGGCTGTCGGCTCCCCCGATGCCGGCAAGACCTGGGGCGATCCATTTATCGTGCAGGATTTCGCCGGCGATGGCGATAGCGCCAGCATCGAATATCCGGCGGCCGAAAAGGGAGCGTTCTTCGGCGGCAAGTATATCTTCCCGACCGTCTATCAGGCCCGTCGTTCCCCCGGCATGTATGCATTTATCGTCGCGGATGTGGATGGGAATACCGCCGGTGCCCAGCCGGCCGATCGCGGCCCGTTCAGCGAGTGCTTCCAGTACTACCAGCAGGTGACCGTGGATGCCAATCAGTTCAAGGCCGTTGGCGCATCGGTTGATGACCGGACCGGCGAATCGGCAACGATGAAGATCACCCGGAGTTATCCGAACCCGGCATCATCGAACGTGCAGGTGGATTACAAGCTGCCGACCATCGGCTCGGTAACGCTCAAGGTGTACAACTCCCTTGGTGCCGATGTCCTGACGCCGGTAAACGGCGAGGTTGGCTATGCCGGCGTCCACAGCCGCACCATCGACATCAGCATGCTTCCGGCCGGCGCATACCGTCTGGTGCTGACGCAGAACGGCAGGAACACATCGCTCCCGCTGAATATCGTCCGCTGATCCCCGATCGATTTCCGTCGACCGTGACGGAGTCCATCACCGTAGTTATTCGTGGCCCGTACTAAACAGTGCGGGCCACGGTTGTTTCCGGGAGGATCAGATCGGCCGGCTCCCGGAATTAGCTATTTCCGATAAGTAACAATCAGGTTTCTGATGGGTAGATTTCATCACGCCGGTATTCGCTTGGTTCCCTCCCGAGAGCCTGGGATACCGTGCTGTCCGCGCTTTATTTCCCTCGCTATGATCAGCCGGCAACGGCGGCGCGCGATTCGGCTCCCCACGTTTCATGATTCCAATTAACCATTCGGAGAAGAGTATATGAGATATTCCCTACTATCGGGAATTGCGATTGCCGCCGCGCTTGTGGCTCCGCCCCTGTCCGCCCAGCGCTCCCCCGCCACCATCGATCCATCGCGCGCGCCGATTACCGCGCCGGAAAACGGCGGCGGTGATCTCCCGGTCTCATCGCATGTCATCCCTCCCACCGTCACCCCGCTCAAGCTCCGCGATGGGGCGATCTTCACCGGCCTTAGCGGATATTATGATTACCAGGCCAACGGCATCATGCACGGCCGGCTCGTGGTGCCGAAGAACGATCCATCCAAGGTCTACTCGGTCTACATGCTTGCAACCGACCCCATGGACTCCGCCACCATCGGCAAGTCGCGCAGGGTTGGATACGGCTTCTCCACCGATGGTGGCGCCTCATGGAAATCGACCCAGGAGATTCAGGCCGGCTTCCGGCTCGGCTTCCCCTACCTTGCCGTGGCGGCGGACGGAACGCCATATATCGCGGCGCATGGCGATATCAAGAACGACGGCACCCGTACCCTGATCTACACCGGCGTTGCCGGCACGACAACGTTTACCCGGACCGGAACCTATGAGCGGACGTCGGTGACCGGCCGGAGTGGCGATGACGGCGCCGGCGTGATCTGGCCCGCCATGGTCATCAGCCCGAAGGACCCCAAGAAACAGGTGGTGGTTGCCACGCTCAGCCCCAAGAAAAACGAGGAGGATGACTATCTCCATGTCTCCATGACCGATCTTGGGCACGATGGCGCATGGGACCCCCTCCAGGAGCTTGAAATCGCGAAGTCGAGCGGCGGACGGAATATCCTGGCGGTCTCCCCCGGCGGAAAGATCGGCCTGGCCTACTATCACCGCGATACGCTGACCAAGCCCGGCATCTACTTCGTGGAGAGCATCGATGGCGGCGCCACATGGGGAACGCCGGTGCTGGCGATGGACGCCAAGACGATGATCAACGACGGCGCCGACTCGATTATCGTCGGCACAACGCTCGACATGGTCTACAACGGCGAGGAGCCGCAGATTGTCACCAGTGGATCGACCGATCTCCTCTACGTCAATCAGGGATTATTCTACTGGACCGCGAACGGGGGGATGAAGCAGATCGTGGTGAACGATTCCACGATCGGGCTGGGACAGTTCACCGCCGTTGTTCCAACCGGCCTTACGGTTCAGACGAAGACGCAGCCGAACTTCCCCTTTATCGGATATCCCTCTCTCTCGGTCGGGGATGACGGACAGCATGTCGTCTGCATCTTCCAGGCGGCCGCGCAGACAACCCGCGTTGGGGACAGCACGTACGGCGACGCGGTGCTCAGCCCTGATGGATTCAGCTACTTCCGTCTCTGGGCAATCGGCTCCCCCGATGGCGGCAAAACCTGGGGCCAGCCGCGCATCATCCAGAACTTCGCCGGCTCCGGCACCGACAGCGCCAGCATAGAGTATCCGACCACCGCGGAAACGGGGCATGTGAGCAACAGATCGTTCGATCTCTCGCTCAGCTTCCAGGCACGCCGCTTCCCCGGCATGTACGCGTTCGTGGTCACGGATATCGACGCGGCAACCGCTGGTGATCAGCCGGCCGATCGCGGCCCCATCAACACCTGCTTCCAGTACTTCCAGCGTCTGACGCTGGACCCGACATTCTTTGGACAATCGGCTTCGACCGATAATGGAAGTGCCGCGAAGTCCGGCCTGGGGATGTTGTTCACGCGCAGCTTCCCAAATCCGGCATCGGGCGCGGTCACTGTTGAATACCGCCTCCCGGCCTCCGGCGATGTCTCGCTGAAACTCTACAACTCGCTCGGCAGCCAGGTGCTGACCGCGGTCGATGGGGAGAACAGTTACGCCGGTGGTTATACCCGGAACATCGATCTGAGTGCGCTCCCCACGGGACATTACCGCATGGTGCTGACGCAGAACGGCAACACGGTCTCGCAGCCGGTGAATATCGTTCGATGAAATAGTACGGCCGGACCCCGGAACATGCCGGGAACGTTCAACCGTAGTGGAAAAAGGCCCGTGGGAAACCGTGGGCCTTTTTTTATCCTTCCCCGGCACGAGCACGCCAGAGAACGATCGGGCCGCGGATATCAATCTCCATTGCACGGTCCGATCTCCCTGATGATATTCCCGCAATCCCGATGTGCACCCCATTATTTCAGGTTCACCGAACCGGATCATTGTAACATTCCCGGAAACCACGGGTTCCCGGGGGGCAAGCAGGCGGCAAATCGATCAGTATCAGCAGTGATACTCCCCACATTCGAAACGTCACACTATACCAGGCCCGATCCACTTATCGGACCTCGGGACCGCGAGCGGCCGGGATTGTTCATCAAACACAACATCATCTCTGCAATGCACAATCACTACCAATTCCCCTTTTCTCCCCCGGCACGGATCGTATCCGGATGCCTCCTTGCACTGCTCGCCCTCCTTTTCCTGGTGATACCGGCGGCGGCGCAGAACTTCGTCACGATCACCAACAAGCTGGTTTTGGCGAACATCTGCTCGGATAACGTGGCTGGGGGGCTGGGAGGGGGACGGTTCAATATCTCGGCCGGTGCCGCAAACGGCAGCTACAGGCTGCTCTACGCAACCACATCCAACATCGTCTTCCGCATCGTCGGGAATGGGGATACCAGCTTATATACCAGCACGGGGAGCGGAGGAAGCGGCGGACGCCCCTTTATCGAGGGCTCGCCAGCCGGCAATCCCACACCGGTCCCCTATCTTCCATATACCAAATTTGCCGTTTCCCCAACGGGGGATACCGTGGCAACCACATGGAATGCGAAGGGCTTCACCATTATCCAGCGCCTTTTTCTTGAGAAGCCGCAGACGCCGTTCGATATCGGCGGGGACGTGGTGATTGAGTATGAATGGATAGCCGATGCATCCGCCGCGCACTCGGAGCTGGGGATTTTCATGATGCTGGACCTCTACAACGGCCAGGCGAACGGCTCCGGCGGCTCCGCTGATTATACCTCGGTCGTCACCAGCCAGGGATATTTCCCGGTCGAGAATAGCGGGAAGCTCTTCACGCCGCCGTTCGACACCATCCCCGACTGGTATCACGCCGGAAACTTCCTCACCCAGGCGCCGGTCAACAACGTCCTGCCGATTCATCGTCTGAGGGGGACAACCCACGGCGGACTGCCGCTGACCACTCCCGATCTCTTCGGGATCGGCGACTGGATCAACAACCTCCGCTACTATTCCTGGGATATGAGTTCGAGTGAAATGAGCAAGCCGTTTCACGACGGCGCCTCGGCGATGCGCTGGGGAAATCTGACCGGCTCCGGGAAGATCAGGACGGCGTATGGGATGGATGATCGCAACGGAAACAACATCTACCACTGCCGCGATACGGCGGTGTTTATGGATATCAAGACCGAGCGGATGATAGAGCAGAAGGTGAAAAACGGCGCCTACACCCCCGCAAAGTTCAACGTGGATGTCTGGATCACCAACACCAACCCGACCGGCGCGACCGATATGACGCTGACGATGACGCAGCCGATCGGCGGAGCCACTGGCAAGAACCGTCTGACGCTGGACCCGGCCACCCCCAACCCGGTGGCCCATGCCTCCCTCCCGCCGCGCGCCACAAGGCACTTTCAGTGGACGCTCGACCTCTCCGCCGCCACCAACGACTCGCTGCTGGATATCCCGGTAGAGTTCAAATACCAGTATACCGTGGGGAAGACGCCGAAAGCATTCAAGGTGCCCTGTTCGCCGATCATCACCATCCGGCAGTTTACCGATCCCCAGCAGGATCGCCTGCCACCGACGATCGTTCACGGCATCGGGACTAACACCACCTTCCCCGTTGTCATTAACGACCAGCATACGAACTACACGTACGATACCGGGCTGGATACGGTCAAAATCATGACCAACAGCAACTTCCTGGTAACGCAGACAACGCCGAACGTGGTCCGCTGCAATACCACGTTCAACCTCAACACAACCTTTACGGTGATCGACACCACAAAGCCAGCGGGCATGATCTTCTGCGTGTACGATTGCCAGGGGAACGTCACATGCGATTCTCTTGTCTACAGGCCCTCAATCGCCGGAGTCCCGGCCGATGCAACGATCGCCCACATCGGCTTCACCCGCAGTTACCCGAACCCGGTCTCCGGCATCCTCACGGTCGAGTACCGTCTCCCGGCCACCGGCGAGGTCTCCCTCCGGCTCTACAACGCCGTGGGTGCCGAGATCATGGCGTTCGATGGCGGAGCCGGAAAGCCGGGCGCATGGTCCAGGGATATCGACATGAGCCTCCTCCCCGCCGGACAGTACCGGCTGATGCTGACGCAGAACGGCTTCACCGTATCGCAGCCGGTGACAGTGGTTCGCTGAGGCCGGGGATTTTGTTGAGATACGAACAGACCGAAAGGGGCTCGTGACTGCCGCGAGCCCCTTTCGTTTATGCGTCTTCATCGTCGCATCCGATCATTCATCCGGCGAAAATCTCCGCGCCAAATCCCTTGCGCGGCTCGATATTCTTGAAGACATTCAGCGGACGCTCACTGCAGGCCCATGCCGGCAATGGGAAACCGCGCCACCACTCCCGCTTCCGGCGCTCATCGAAGCTTCCACAACACAGGGGATCGCCATGTTCTCTCAGGTCCGCTCCGCGAGCACCATCGGCGTTAACGCGCTGATTATCGATATCGAAACGCATGTCGAA
>JBDSJW010000004.1:0-2584 GCA_039917235.1 Kapaibacterium sp. (SeqCode)
CGGCGGCGCGGGGGCGGAAGTGCTGGAACATCTTGGCGATACCGAGTCGGCCCTTGGCGATAAGGACGCCGCGCGCGACGCCTACGGGCGCGCCCTGAAGCTGAACCCGGCCAGCACGCAGATACAGCAGAAATACGACGCGACCGGACGATGATCGCGTGATATCGATTAGCTCGCACTGATGTGCGATACGGTACGGGGCGGTTTGAAACCGCCCCCGACAATGACAACGAACAACGTGCGGACAGATATCAACGACATGCCGACGATGAACGACAACGATATATTATGATACGATCTCAAATTTTCTGCGCCGCCCTGCTGCTTGCGGCCGCGCTGGCGGGATGCGGTGGCGGTAAGGTCACAAAAGCATCGGACCAGCAGGCGGAGGCGGTGCTGGCACGGCTTCGCCAGAGCTACGCCACGACGCCGGACCTGATGCTGAAGGGGAACCTGACCACATCCGAGGCCCCCATCGCCATTATTTTCGAGGCGCTGATCCGCTCGCGCGATTCCCTTCGCATCGATCTGGTCGGCCCGTTTGCCGTGCCGCTCGGCTCGCTCAGCTCCACGCCGGATCAATTCACCTTCTTCTCGGTCGAGGAGGGAGTGGCGATCGATGGCGCGCCGAACCGGGAGACGTTCGGCAAGATGCTGATGATCGATATGGATTACAATGAGATGGTCTCGATGCTCCGTGGCGAAATCCCCCGGTTCCCCGCTCCCGGAAGCTATCGGGCGGAATGGCGGGGGGATGATGTGACGTTTATCGCGAAGACGGCCGGAGGAGAGGATCGATTTACGGTGGATACCACCGATATGACCGTGCTGAACTACGCCCGTTACGGCGCAACATCAGCCCCCGACGGCATTGGCGCGGCCGGGCCGGAGGAGTTCGGGGTGACCTACGATTTATATTATCCCCTCGGCGGCAGGAGATTCCCGAAGAAAGCGGTGGTCAATATCAACAACGGAGCGCGGAAGGTCATTGTCAACGTCGAAACGCCGAAGAGCGGCATCGATGCCGACAGAAGCTGCGCGCTGGTCATTCCGGCCGGCATCGAACATAGACATCTGTAGTCGGGGCGCGTTTCAAACGCGCCCTGGTAGGGTACGTTTAAAACGTACCCCGACTGGGGACCGTTTGCAACGGTCCCGACACGACACGACGGCTTTCATGCGTACGATAACGTTCCCTTCAATATCATTTCTGTTCCTCCTCCTCCTCGCGTTCGTGGCGATGAGCGGGACCGGTTATGCCCAGCGCCGTACACCGCGCCGCAACGATGCCACCAGCCGACGGGTCATCCCGCCGACCGACAGCACGCGCGCTTCCGCCCCGGCAAGCCCCATCGATTCCGCGCGGCAGGCGACCGTTCCGCCACGCGATTCCCTCCGTGCCGACTCCCTTGCACCCGATTCGCTCGCGGTCAGAACCGGCACATCCGGCGTTGATACGGTGATCGTCTACACGGCGCGGGACAGCATGGTGTTCGACGTTAAAAGCCGCGTGCTGCGGCTCTACGGCGATGCGGTGGTGACAAAGGGGGCGCAGAAGCTGACGGCGGCATATATCGAGATAGATTTCACGAAGAGCGAGCTCTACGCGGAGGCGCGCTACGATTCGGCGACGCATAAATATTACGGCGTCCCGGTCTTTAAGGACGCCCAGCAGGAGCTTTCGGCGAACACGCTCCGCTACAACTTCAACACAAAGCAGGGGACGCTGGGGGCGGCCGAAACCAAGCTGGCCGATGGATTCTATTATGGCGACAAGATCAAACGGGTGAACGAAAACACGCTCTTTGTCCGCAACGGAGTCTACACCACCTGCGATGCTCCCCATCCCCACTACTACTTCTCCTCGCCGGAGATGAAGGTTATAACGGGGGATCGCGTCTTCGCGGACCAGTTGAAGCTTTCGGTGGCGGATGTCCCGATCTTCTATCTCCCCATCGGCGTCTTCTTTCCGAGCAATAGCGGCAGGCATTCCGGGCTGATCCTCCCCCGCCCCAGCCAGACATCGACGTTCGGGTTTACGCTGGAGGGGCTTGGCTATTTCTGGGCGGCCTCTGATTATTTCGATACGCAGATCTCCGCAGATCTCTACAGCAAAGGGGGGGCAACCTTCCACGACAACAGCCGGATCGTGGTGCGGGACCTCTTCATGAGCAGTTCCGTGAACCTCACCTACGGCCTGCGCCGCAGCGATGTTGACGCATCGTTCGTCAGAAGCTATATCATCAATATCCAGCATCAGCAGAAGCTTTCCCGCACCGCGAGCCTCTCGGGGGATATCAATTTCACATCCACCAACGCGCTCAGGAACACGACAACCCGGCTCAACCAGTTCGGCAGCGATTACACGACCCAAGTCGCCAGCTCCAACATCTCATTCCAGAAATCGTGGAGCTGGGGGGGCGGGTTCTCGTCTTCGTACCAGCGCTATCAGAACATCATCAACGGATCGCTGACGCAGACCATCCCCTTCAACTTCACCTTCCCCACCATCACCCTGGCGCAGGTTCTGGGAAGCCCTGCGGGGGAGGAGAATCTGCTCAACAACCTCAACCCCACATTCGGC
>JBDSJW010000005.1:0-7280 GCA_039917235.1 Kapaibacterium sp. (SeqCode)
AACTCCGTCCTCCTGTTCTTCTTCCTGTTCTCCTCGGAATCGTTCGGGACCAGCGGCCGCGTTTTTCCGAAGCCGACGACGGTCATGCGTTTTCGATCGATTCCAAGCGCCACCAGCGCATCGGCAACGGCGCGCGCGCGGTCTCCGGAGAGCTTCATGTTGTACTCGTCGCCGCCGCGATCATCGGTATGGCCGCGGATCTCCAGCTCCATCGCCGGGTTGGCGCGTAATGCTTCCGCGACTTCGGCTATCCTGGGCGCGGATTCCGGGCGGATGCTTGCCTTGTCGTAATCGAACTCGATGCTGACCAGCGCAATGGAGCCGACCGGATCGTACGGCGTGAAGAGGGAACGATCGTAGCGGCCGTCGGCAAGGAGTGGATCGTAGCCAAGCTCCGGGATGGAGACTGCCACGGTGGCCGTGTGAACTCCCTTGCAGAGGGGCGGGCGATAGGTGATCCTGTAGTAATTGTTCAGCCCGCGATAGATATCGGCGAAGACGTAGGGGAACTCCTTGTTGGAGTAGATCCTGTACATCCTGCCGCCGGTGTAGGCCGCCATCGTCCGCATCACATCCTCATCCGCCTGCCCGTAGGCGACGGTGTAGATGGTGACGTTCTTCTCCCGCGCCGCCCGCTGCACCGCCGCGAGCGTGGCGTCGGACTGGCCGTTAAAGCCGTCGGTGAAGAGGATCATGGCGCGCTTGTAGCCGGCCGGCGCGTTCGCCACCTGCTCAATCCCGACGATGCCGGCGTCGTAGAGCGCGGTTCCTCCTCCTCCGGGCGGTTCAAGGTTCTCCACCCGGAAATCCCTGCGGAACCGGGTGCTGTCATCGGTCAGCGGGACATCCACCAGGCATTTTGAGCCGAACTTCACCGTGGCGATCATATCCCCCTTCTTGATGATCCTGAGGGTGCGGCTCAGCGCCGTGCGGAGCTTGCGGACCTTCTCATCCCCCATCGACCCTGACTGATCCAGGACAAAGGATATCGCATACGGCTCGCGACGATCCTGCCGGACCTCGGTGACGGTGAAGCTGTCGATCGGCACGGCGGTTCCAGAGCAGGAATCGATCAGCCGGGGCCAGCGCGCGCGCCAGTCGGCGGTGGAATAGGGGGGGGCAAGGCCCATCACAAATCGGCCGGTGGTATCGTAGATAAACGCGCGCAGCTCCACCTCGTCGGGATACCGGCTGTCATCCACCTTGCGGATATCCATCGTCAGCGGTCCCTGGCGGCGCCAGCTTACCGTGCCGGTGGAATCGGCGGCCCGCTGGCTTTTCCATGCGGTGACGGGGCCGGCCGTGGTTCTATATTGCCGGATCACCGAGTCGAACGGAATGGCCGCCGTCATGTAGATCGGTTTGTAGTTCTTTGGCGGCAGAAGCTCATCGGCCATCTTCACCAGGTTCTGCGGGCAGCCTGTCAGCGACACCCAGAGTGAGATGATGCCGCAGAGAAGAAGCGCATGCTGTACGGATCTCGTCATATTTTGGCCCGGATCGTAATATCGTTCGCGAGGATCGAGAGGGGAAACATTTGATGGAACGCTCTGACGGGGGCATGGCGCGGCGCATTCCGATGCCATTGCGCAAACCACGCGGAGGCATCCGTGCCGTTATCTCCAGGCTCCTGATAAAATGGGCCGTCGGCCCGTTGATACACCCCCTTGCATGGGGGCGGGGTTGCGTTTCCTGATGGATATCCGAGGAAAGCCCGCTAGACGAGTCTGCCGCGTTTGGGTTTCATCCGGCCGACGTGGTATCGTCTGAAATCGAAGATAGCAAACCGCGAGGCTTGCCGGTACGTCTTTGATCACCGGAAAATCGAATCATTATGTGGCGATAATGGATGATGAGAGGATCATCATCGATAATTTCTCCTCCCGCGCCCCGGACCCGGAACGTGGAGGAATCAAGAACAACCCCTTCGAACAGCACGGCAGATGATCGAAAAACTTCTCCAGCCCGAGATCAGAGATCTTATCGCGGTGAACGACCTTGAGACATTGAGCGAAGTCTTCAGCGACTGGCTTCCGGCCGATATCGCGGGGCTGCTCACCAGCCTTCCGGAGGATGAGCAGCCGCAGGCGTTCAACGCGATTCAGGGGGAACTGGCCGCCGAAACGTTTGAATATCTCGATCCATCCGATCAGGCGCGGCTGCTGGCGGGGATGACCAGGGAGAAGGCGTCGGCGATCCTCAACGTGATGTCGCCGGATGACCGGACCGCGCTGCTGGAGGAGGTGCCGGAGGAGACTGCCGGCGAGATGATGAACCTCCTTTCCACCGAGGAACGGGAGGTGGCGCGGACGCTTCTGGACTTTCCCGAGAACAGCGTGGGCCGCCTGATGACGCCGGATTATATCGCCGTGCTGGAGGATTGGACGGTGCGCCGCGTGCTTGACCATATCAGGACGCACGGCAGCAACAGCGAGACGCTTGATGTGATCTACGTGGTGGACGCCAATAACCGCCTGGTGGATGATGTTCATATCAGAGAGTTCCTTCTGGCGGAGTTCCATACCGGCGTGGCCGATCTGATGGATAATCAGTTCCTGGCGCTCCGGGCGACCGAGGATCAGGAATCGGCGATCGATGTCTTCCGGAAGTACGACCGGACCGTGCTCCCGGTGATCGACGCGGGCGGCCGGCTGCTCGGCATTGTTACCGTGGATGACATGCTGGACGTGGCGGAGGAGGAGGCAACGGAGGATATCCAGAAGTTCGGCGGCCTGGAGGCGCTGGATGAGCCATATGTCAGCACGCCGCTCCTCCGGATGGTTCGCAAACGCGCATCGTGGCTTATCGTTCTGTTCCTCGGAGAGATGCTCACCGCCACGGCGATGGGGTTCTTCGAGGGGCAGATAGCCCGCGCGGTGGTCCTTGCGCTCTTTGTCCCGCTGATCATATCAAGCGGCGGCAACTCCGGTTCGCAGGCGGCCACGCTGATTATCAGGGCGCTGGCGCTGGGGGAGGTAAAGCTGCGCGACTGGTGGCTGGTGATGCGGCGCGAGCTTTTTTCCGGGCTGATCCTTGGGCTGATTCTCGGGACGATAGGCTTTCTGCGGATCGCGGTCTGGAGCCTCTTCTCCCCGATCTACGGGCCGCACTGGGCGCTGGTTGGGCTTACCGTCGGCATCTCCCTTATCGGCATCGTCCTCTGGGGAACGCTTGCCGGCTCGATGCTCCCCTTTATCCTGAAGCGGTTCGGCGCCGATCCCGCCACATCCTCCGCGCCGTTTGTTGCCACGCTGGTGGATGTGACCGGGCTGATCATCTATTTCACCGTTGCCGTGCTGGTGCTGCGGGGGACGCTGTTGTAGTAGGGGGACGTTTCAAACGTCCCCTTACACAGCGTCCCCCACAAACAATGGCACAACAGTTTGAGGTACGGAATTTGATTACTGCATAATGAAACGGGTTGATCATTTTTTCTATCGATTTCAGGAATCGTCATGAACGAGGTATCAAAAACCTCCGAAGCGGAGCATTCAACAAGCACGACGCATGCGATGCGGGAGGCGTTCCGTAAGATTGCCGCCGCGACGTCCGATATCGTTGGTTCAGCCTGGTCGTTTATCGCCTCCATTGTGATCATCATTATCTGGGCGATCACCGGCCCCATGTTCCACTATTCGGATACATGGCAGCTTGTGATCAACACCGGAACCACGATCATCACCTTTCTGATGGTCTTTCTGATTCAGAATACGCAGAACAGGGATTCAAAGGTGATTCATCTAAAGCTGGATGAGCTGCTGCGGGCCATGAAGCACGCGCGCACCAACTTCGCGGAGCTGGGACATCTTTCCGATGATGATCTCCAGCGGTATGAGGAAGAGTTTCTGGAACTCTGCAAGCGTGAGAAAGAGGACCGCGGGATGGGAACAGGGGACTCCGTCGCGGATAATGAAGCGGCCATGCGTGAACGAGCTGGTCATAAGAACATTACGACAGCGGGGGCGAAATAAACATGAACGGAGCGCACATTCATCTGATTCTCAACCACATTCCGGTTGTCGGCATCCTCTTCTGCACGGGGCTGCTTCTGGTGGCGATGATTCGGAAAAGCCCCGATGTCCGGCGCGTGGCGCTCTGGTCGTTCGTGGTGGTTGCCGCGCTCACCATCCCCACCTATCTGACGGGCGATCCGGCTGAGGGGACGCTGCGTGGTGTTTCAGGCGTGACGCGCGAAGCGATTCATGCGCACGAGGATATGGCCTTCATCACGATGATCGGCGCCGAGATCGCCGGAATACTCGCTATCTTCGGGCTTGTGATGATGCGGAAGCCGGAGGGGACGCCGGCATGGCTGATGACCGTGCTTCTTGTCCTCTCGCTTGCCATCTGCGTCCTGATGGTGATCACATCCACCAGGGGCGGGGAAATCCGCCATCCGGAAATAGCGCCGGGCTGGGTCGCTCCCGCCTCGCCACAGAGAGGCCCGGGAGGCACTGCCGGTGAAGGCCCCGGACGACCATAGCTGAAGGAATTACAATCCAATCGCGATGCTGAAAAAACGAGCGTTCAAGAAGCCGGAGAAACCTGAATCGCTGGAGGTGCTGGTGGCGCAGTACGATGCCGCCGCCCGCGATGCCGCCGTAAGCTGGCGCTCGGCGCTGTTCGATCATACCCCGGCAACCCTGTCGGTGCTTGATGAGATGCTGGAGGAACTGCACGGGCAGTACACTCAGAAATCGTTCAAGAAACGGCTGGGCCTTGGGACAAGCGATGTTGATGTGGCGCAGTGGGCAAATCTCTGGGGGATCTACGCGGGGGAGACAATCCGTCTGGAACTGGGAGGCAAGTGGATCACCGGCCACGAGGAGGCCCCCACGCTGCTGGCCGTGGAACTCCCGGACGGCACGGTCCTCTTCCCAACCGCCCGCGTTTTCCGTCGCATTACCGACGGCGCAGCCGAGAGCGTGGCGGAGTATTACCGCAAGGTGACGGATATGGTGGGGGGAACTCAGGAGGAGCCGTCGTCACAATAACCATCTTGTCCTGATATCCATGGAATTGCCTGATCTCATCCGGCGAATTAATCTGCTCAAGGCTGAAATCGACGCCATGCGTCCGCTCAATGCCGACCGCGAAGGCCGTATCATGCAGAAATTTCGGCTCGACTGGAATTATCATTCCAGCAATATCGAGGGGAACAGCCTGACATTCGGTGAGACGAAGACGTTCCTGCTGCATGGGCTTACCGCCGAGGGAAAACCTCTAAAGGATCACCTTGAGATACGCGGCCACAACGAGGCTATTCATGGCCTGGAGGATATTGTTCGAGGGGAACGTGATCTGACCGAATATCAGATTAAATCACTCCATCAGGTGATCCTCGGCGAGCCTTATACGATTCCTGCGATCTCACCGGAAGGGGTTCCCACGCAACGGCAGGTAACTCCCGGCAGGTACAAGATTGTGCCGAACCATGTGAGGACTGAAACCGGCGAGCCCTTCTATTTCGCCACGCCGGAGGAAACTCCGGCCGAGATGGAGGCGCTTCTGAAATGGTATCAAACATCTCTCACCGATGAATCTCTTCATCCGTTGATTTTCGCCGCCATATTCCACTACAAGTTTATCCGTATTCATCCCTTTGATGACGGCAACGGAAGGATTGCGCGCCTCCTCATGAACCTTATTCTCATGATCAAGGGCTATCCTCCGGCAATCGTCAGAACCGACGACAAGGATAATTATTATCGCGCATTGCGGCAGGCGGATGGTGATGATCTTGATGCTTTTGTCAGCTATATCGGAGAGCAGCTTCTCTGGTCGCTGGAATTATTTGTTCGTGGGGCGAAGGGCGGAAATATTGAAGAAGAAGATGATGTCGATAAACAGATTGCGTTATTCAAAGCACAATTGGATCTCTCGAATGATAATATCCCGAAAATTAAAATGACTAAGGATATTGTCCTTGGAGTTATCAATGATTCGCTGATTCCTCTGTTTAAGTCAGTAGGAAATCATTTGCAGACTTTCGATGAATTATTTTTCGAAAAAGATTTCCACATTCGATTGATGATTATACAATGGCCTTCTGATGATGCCAACGATGACTGGAAATTTAAAGACTTAGACGTATTAGAAATTGTTTTTGATGAAGTTATTAAAAAATATCACGTAGAATTTATACAGGAATTTGCAGTTGGATATGGGTGGAATATATACCGGCGAGATTGGCAGAATGAGTTGTCATGCGATGAGGATATCGTGGTTAAGTTTGATGAATTTATATATACTGTAAAGCGTGAACTCTCCGATGATATTCTGCTCACTAAATTCTACCATCAGAAAATCACGGAAGACGATATTCTTACCATAGCGAAGGCATCAAAGGCTGCTGTGTTGGCTGAAGTGGCGAAATTTGAAGAGGAACGATCACAGGGGTGATTCATGAATTACCCCTGTGTAGCGTATCACATCTGCCGAGCAATCAGCCGGTGGTTTCATCATCCGTCGCGTTATCATTGCCGCCTTCGCGGCGCTCATCCGGGCGCATCATTGGGAAGAAGATGACATCGCGGATCGACTCCTCGCCGGTGAGGATCATCGTCAGACGGTCGATGCCAAGGCCCATGCCGGCGGCCGGCGGCATGCCGACCTCCAGGGCGTGCAGGAAATCCTCGTCGATCAGCATCGCTTCGTCGTCGCCGGCATCGCGGAGCGCGGCCTGCTCGGTGAAGCGGCGGCGCTGGACGCGGGGATCGTTCAGCTCGCTGAAGCAGGGGGCCAGCTCCTGCGTGTTGATGATCAGCTCCCAGCTCTCCACCAGCCCCGCCTTGGAGCGATGCGGCTTGGCGAGCGGCACCATCTCCTCGGGATAGTCCATCACAAACGTCGGCTGCACAAGGTGCGGCTGTACCTTCTCCGAGAAGAGCTCATCGATCACCTTCCCGATTCCCATCGTCGCGTCGGTGTGAACCCCCTGCTCGTGCGCCAGCGCGCGGAGCGACGCCAGATCCATCCCCTCGATATCCTTCCCCGTATACTCCGCAATCAGCCCGTGCATCGTTGCGCGACGGTATGGCGGCGTGAAGTCCAGCGTGTTGCCGTTTGCCGCCGTTACATGGAGCGATCCGTTGACCGCCATCACAACCTCGGTCAGCATCTCCTCGGTCATCTCCATCATCCACATGTAATCCCTGTACGCCACGTAGAGCTCAAGCATCGTGAACTCGGGATTGTGGGTCTTGTCGATCCCCTCGTTCCTGAAGTTCTTCCCAAGCTCGTACACCCCTTCAAACCCCCCCACCATCAGTCGCTTCAGG
>JBDSJW010000006.1:0-3487 GCA_039917235.1 Kapaibacterium sp. (SeqCode)
GCCGGCCAGTTCGCAAACCGTGTGTGTGCTGGAAGATCCGCACTCTTCCATCCGAACGGCATCATCAACCAGCCAACCCAGCCACGCGGACCATGTTACTGCAAAACTTTCCAGACTACACCAGGACAGATTTCAATCTGGACTCGCCATGCCCTGATTCGGGCTGGCCGAACATGATCATTCATGCCAGGGGTGCTTCGGTATGGTATCCCGAACACTTCGGCCCGCTTTCGATCAAATGCGCATTTGGCGGCGAGGAATCCTACAAAGTCAAACACCGGGAATACTCGGTGGACGACAGCGGCTACCTTATCGTCAACGACGGAAGCCGCTATTCCAGCACGATCACCGCGGAACGGACGGTGGAGACATTCTGCATCTTCTTCAATCTCCCCTTTGTGGAGCGGGTGCTTACCTCGATCGTCGTGCCATCGGACAAGCTGCTGGACAACCACGATCTTAGCTACGGCGGCATCCCGACCTTCATGGAACGGCCGTACAAGCATGACCGGGTCATCACCCCAATCCTTCAGGAAATGCGAGCCTGCACGCGCCAGATGTCGGTGACCGATGACTGGATCGAGAATCAATTCAACAATCTCCTGATCGGGATGATGGGATTGCACCGGGATGTCTGCCGCACCATCCAGCGGCTCCCCTCGGTTCGAACCACGACAAGGATCGAGATCTACCGTCGCCTGGAGCTATCGCGGGAGTTTATCGACGCCAACCTTGCCGAGCCGATATCGCTGGCCGATATGGCGAGGATCGCCTGTCTTTCGCCGCATCACTTCCTGAGGCTCTTCAAGCATGCGTTCCAGGAGACGCCGCACCAGTATCTGACCAGAAAGCGGCTGGAGTGGGCACAGGACCTCCTGACAAGCACCGAGCGCTCCATCACCGATATCTGCGTTTCAATCGGTTTTGAAAGCCTTGGCTCCTTCAGTTGGCTCTTCCGCCGCAGATTCGGCGCATCTCCTGATCTTTTCCGTCGGCGCGGTGGCTCCGGATCGCTTGGAGGCCGCCCCATCTACGGCTGACATTCTCATCGGGGCCCATCCGGGCCCCACCCTATTCCCCCCCTGTTCCTCGCACACCGCACACGATTCCGCGTATCCTCTTCCATCAGCCCAGCCATTTCCCGGCGGAATACCCGTCGGCGCGATCGGCAACGACCAATAAACATTTCATAAAGCACTTTTAGCAAGATTCGAGAACTGGTGCATCCGGCAAACTCCTTATGTTCGCGGGCGCCGGGGGGTCATCATCTGAACACTTCCCTTGTTTTCTGATGGCGGAGTCTGTACGGGGGGAGGGTCGGTTTGAAACCGACCCCGACGAATGTTCCTTCTTACCGATGCCGGAATGCGATCGATTCTGATATGGAACAACTCAGCAACCGATAGAATAACCAACGATTGCAGGAGATCTCATGGAAGCAACGACAATGACGGACGAGGAAATCGACCAGCAGCTTCGGGAACTGGATCAGGAAATCACAAAGAAGCGGGAGGAAATGGTGGCGCTGAAGAGGAAGTACGCGCGCGATGTTCCCGATTACGCGCTGAAAGGCCCGGATAACGCCGACGTTCATCTCTCCAATCTCTTCGGCGACAAGGATGAGCTGATCGTTGTTCATAACATGGGAGCGCGCTGCTCCTACTGCACGCTCTGGGCCGATGGCTTCAACGGCCTCTATCCGCATTTCGCAAACCGCGCCGGCTTCGTCGTCGTTTCGCCGGATGCGCCCGATCAGCAGAAGGCATTTGCCGAGGGGCGCGGATGGAATTTCCCGATGTACAGCGATGCCGATGGGGACTTCAGTCGCGATCTCGGCTTTCTGATCCAGCATGAGGGGAAACCATACCAGATGCCCGGCTTTACCACGTTTCGCAAGGACACGGAGGGGAATATCACCCGCGCCGCAAAGGACTATTTCGGCCCCGGCGACATCTATTGCAGCCTCTGGAATATGTTCGATCTCCTCCCGGAGGGGATCAACAAATGGCAGCCGTCGATGAGCTACTGATTCCTCTCGACCGCCAAGCGGAATTCACCGGCGGAAGTATCCTTCAGGCAATCAATTATCGGACATCGGATATCATGGCAGTCACCATTGGGATCGTCCAGATCAACGTTACGGATCTGGACCGGGCAAAACGATTTTATGGCGATATCCTCGGCCATGAAATCACCGGCGGAACGTCAGGCGCGGCAACGGTCAGAGGAGATGCCGGCCCCGCCCTCCTCCTCTATCCCGTGAAGAATATCGCTCCGGTCGATTATCCGAACCAGACCGGCACGACCATCGTGTTTTATGTGGATGATATCGAGGAAACGGTCGCGAGATGGCGCGATAAGGGGGTGGAATTTATTCCCATCGCATGGTCCAGGGACGCCAGCGGCATCGCCGATTGTCCGTTTGGCAGATTTATCGCGTTCCGCGATCCGTTCGGCAACGTGCACGAAATCCTCCAGCCCGGCGAATAACCGCGCGATATTCCGGCAACCGCACCTACGAACCGATGAAAATCCAATGAGCGATGATTCCCCGGTCTCGAAACCTTCATCCCGCCCGGCTCCCCGGTCGGCCGGCACACACGTGCTCTCACAGTTGATGATCCGGTCATCGGCATCCAGCGCGTATGCGGCCTGTGCCAATCCCGAGCTTCTCTCGCAATGGTTCACAACCGGCGCCCAGCAGGATGTTCACGTTGGTGGCCGCTACAGCAATAATGACGGCGACAGCGGAGAATTTCTGGAGGTGGTGCCAAATCAGCGGTTGAAATTCACATGGGAGCAACCGCGGCAGGCGCCCGGAAGCCGCGTTACGATCGAATTTATTCCGCAGGGCGTGAACGAGGTACATGTGCGGCTGACCCATTCGAATATCGAGACGGAGGAGGATCTGGCGGGGCTTGAGGATGGCTGGCGATGGGCGCTCGACTCGCTCAAATCATTTCTCGAACGTGGAATTGGAATACGCTACGCCGAGTGGACGAGCGGACGGCGATAATTCCAACGATATTTCCACGCGCAAAAACTGCTCTTTTCTTTCTATCGCGGAACTCATTCTTCCGCCGGCCCACATCGTGCCGGTGATGTATCCGCGCTTATCATCATCTAGAACTGAAAAAAGGTTATCAGATGGAAATCAAAACCGTCAATGGTCAGAAAACGCTCTGCATCCGGCAGACAGTACAACGGGATGAAATAGGGCCGACGCTTGATCGGATATTCCCCGAGATCTGGCAATACGCAAGCTCACGGAATCTCGAAATCATGGGACCGCCATACGCCAGAACCCACAGCATGACCGAAACCAGCATCGATATCGAGGGGGGAATGCCGGTTGCCGATCCCGGGACCGGAAATGGGGAGATTCTCCCCGGAGAACTCCCCGCCGGAAGGGCGGTGAGCGCAATACATATGGGTTCGTACGATAAGCTCTGCAACACCTACGAAACCGCAACGAAATGGATCGCCG
>JBDSJW010000007.1:0-4562 GCA_039917235.1 Kapaibacterium sp. (SeqCode)
AAGGGGGAGATAAATGGATGATGGCAAGCTTCGAAACCAACGCCATCCGCCCGAACGCCCTCGGGAAATTCAGCGATCTGCTGATGGCAACCGCGAAAAGCCCGGCGATGCTCTTCTATCTCGATAATTATCTCTCCGCCTCCGCGACGACGCAACGGCCCGGAAACGGCGCGCGCGCCGGAAGAAAATCGGGGATCAACGAGAATTATGCGCGCGAGATTATGGAGCTTCATACGCTCGGAGTCGATAACGGCTACACGCAGCATGATGTTCAGGAAGTGGCGCGCTGCTTCACCGGATGGACGATCGACAAGCCGGGAAAAAGCGGCGAGTTTATCTTCCGCCCCAGGCTGCACGATGATGGCGCAAAGCAGGTGCTCGGCGTGAATATCCCCGCTGGTGGCGGCATAAGCGATGGAGAAACAGTGATCGATATCCTCGCGCGCCAGCCCGGAACGGCCCGCTTTATTGCCACAAAACTGGCCCGCCGGTTTGTGTCCGATGATCCGCCGCCATCGCTCGTCAATCGCGTGGCCGATGTCTATATGAAAACCGGCGGTGATATCGCGGAGATGCTCAGGACGATTCTTACATCCGATGAATTCCGCGCGCCGGAAGCGTATCGCGCCAAGATCAAATCGCCGTTCGAGCTTGCCGTGTCCGCCATCCGCGCGCTCGATGGCGCCACCGATGGATCGCCCCGCATCGCCGGAAGCATCGCGAAGATGGGGGAGGCGCTCTATATGTACCAGCCGCCGACCGGATATCCCGATCGCGCGGCGCAGTGGGTAAACACAGGCGCGTTGGCGGAGCGACTGAATTTCGGCCAGGCGCTGACGGCCGGACGGATTGCCGGAACCACGGTGAACGTTGGTGAGATCGCCGGCACCGGCGCGGCAACCGGTACCGATGCGCTGCTGGAGCGCGCGGTCAATCTTCTTCTCGGCGGCGATATCTCCTCCGGCACGCGTGCCGTCCTGCAACGGTCGCTCAACGATGGCGTCGCGGCCGGAACCAGGCCGGGAGCGCCGTCGGAGGCGACGCGGGTTGTCGGGCTGGTGCTGGGGACGCCGGAGTTCCAGCGACGTTGATCGGTGAAGATGATGCGCGCGAAGCGATGATGATGGCGGTGACTATCACAAATGATTATGTCGATCGCGCGGGATGGTCCGCGCAGATCTGAAAGGAGTCGATACGATGAAACAGACACGCAGAACTTTTATGAAAACATCGGGGATGGCGCTGGTGGGCTTTGCCGCCATCCCCACGTTTCTGAAACGCGCCGCGCTTGCCGGAACCCGTGGCATCTCCGGCGGAGCCGATCGCCCGGTGCTGATTGTGATTTTTCAGCGCGGCGCCGCCGATGGGATGTCGATGATTGTGCCGTTCGGCGATCCTGGTTATTCCGCCGCGCGGCCGCAGATCGCGATTCCATCGCCGTTGCGTGGCGATCCCGAGCGCGCAATTGATCTTGATGGATTCTTCGGACTTCACCCGGCGCTCGCCGATCTGAAGCCGATCTACGATTCGGGACATCTCGCAATGGTTCACGCCGTCGGCTCGCCGGACAGCACGCGATCGCATTTCGACGCGCAGGATTATATGGAATCGGGAACGCCGGGGGAGAAAAGCCGGAGCGATGGCTGGGTAAACCGATTGCTTCAGGGGGAACATCTCGCCACGCCTTCCCCGTTCCGCGCCGTTGCGTTCGGGCAGAGCCTTCCGCGAACGATGATGGGTCCGGCCCCCGCTCTGGCGATGACCACATTTGCGGAGTTCGGCGTGCGGGGAAATGGTTTTGAATCGCTCTACGCCGGAAATGGAAATGACATACTGGCAAATGCCGGCGCCGAGACGTTCGAGGCGATGAAGCTGCTGAAGAAGGCCGATCCCGCGAAGTACGCGCCGGAACATGGAGCGCGATATCCGAACACAACCTTCGGCCGTTCCCTCCAGCAGATCGCGCAGCTTATCAAATCCGATGTGGGGCTGGAGGTTGCGTTTGCCGATATCGGCGGGTGGGATACGCACGCAAATCAGGGGAGCGCGCGCGGCCAGCTTGCAAACGGCCTGCGGGAATTCGGCGGAGCGATTGCAGCTCTTTACAATGATCTCGGTGACAGGATGAGCGATGTAATCGTCATGACTATGACGGAGTTCGGTCGCACGCTTAAACAAAATGGTTCCGGCGGCACCGATCACGGTCACGCCAGCGCGATGTTCCTCCTCGGCGGCCCGGTGAAGGGAGGAAAGGTTTTTGGAACGTGGCCCGGCCTGGCGCCGGAGCAGTTGAACGATGGACGCGATCTGGCGCTGACGACCGACTTCAGAACTATTTTCAGCGAGGTTGCCACGCGGCATCTCGGCGCGGCAAATATCGGCGCGATCTTCCCCGGCTTTAACGGAAGCCGCAAGGATTTCAGAGGGATTATCGTTTAGATGTTGTGATGTGACTCATGGGCCAATGGCCCGTGATGGTAGAGATGATCGTTCGGACGCCGCAGTGAGCGAATGGTGAAGGCCAACGCCGCGGATGACGTCCTTCAACAGTCTGTTTGTTACCGGGCTCGCGCCCGGACAGGTCCCATCGTCGCGGTCGTTGAGAAGCGCGGGCATTGACGTACTCCATCCCCGTCCGCGAAGCCGTTCATCCCTCGGCTTGCGGTTGCCCCTTCTCCACGGCTCCCCCGGCGCCCTTACGGCGCACGGCCCGACGGTATCCTTGTTCGATGCGCGAGCCCGTTCTTTTTTTCTTCGCCCGCCTCCGTCCTCCGCGATTGCCATCAATATCTCCGCGGCGTATTTTCCTCCGATGAATTCCAACAGCTCCCAACCCGGCGATCTCCCTCCGCACCCGCGGATTCATCGCCATCACGATATCAACCAGTGCGATGTTATCGGCGATGTTCACGGCTGCTACGATGAACTTGCGGAACTTCTTCGCCGTCTGGGGCATCACAATCTTCTTGATCCGGAAATTTCCCCCGCGCTTCCCGGCCAGAAGCCATGCATCATCTTCGTTGGCGATATCGTTGATCGCGGCGATAGAATTGTCGATGCGCTCCGGCTGGTTCACCGCCTCTGCACGCGCGGCCACGCCCTGACAGTTGTGGGAAATCATGATGATAGATTTCTCCGCTGGCTCTGCGGAAAACAGGTTGAGATACGGCACGGGCTGGAGGAGACGGTGGCGCAGTTTGATGCGTTGCCGGTGAATGAGCTGGAGCAGTGGCGCGGGGAACTGATAGAGTTTATGAAGGATCTGCCGTGGGCAATCCAGATCGACGGCGGACGCGCAATCGTGGCGCACGCCGCGTGGCACGCCGAGCTGCATACCGAGCGGAGCACCGATCGCATCCGCGCCTACACGATGTACGGCCCCACAACCGGAAAGAAAACCGACGAGGGATTTCCCGAACGGATTGACTGGGCGCCGGGATTCGAGGGGCCGGAGCTGGTGATTTTCGGCCATCAGGTGTACGATGTGCCGTATCGCCACGAACACGCCATCGGCATCGATACCGGCTGCGTTTTCGGCGGCGCGCTGACGGCGCTGCGTTATCCTGAACTGGAATTTGAAAGCGTGAAAAGCCTCGGCGCGCGATATCACCCTCGCGGCGGAAAAGCTACACCGTATCCAGGAGATCGTTCACCTTGATCGGCCCGTGGACCGTCACGAACGGCTCGCCGTACGTTGTGCCGATCAGAAATCCCCAGTGCCGCATCCGCGCCAGCAGCGATTCCGCGAACGCAGGCGTGGAGATAAATGTCTGCGGCTCGCTATCATCTTTCTCTTTTCCCGGCATCGTGAACTGCGTTCCGTATGCCTCGATCACCTGAATCTTCCGTTCGATCTGCTCGGTGATATCCACCACGAAATCAGGCGTCCGCTCGTACGTGTGAAAAAAACAGTACATCCGCTCGGGACGATGAGGCTTCTGCCGTTCGCCGTTCCACGCGGTCTCCACATTCGTAAGCCCGGAATCAAAAACGGCGCGGCGGACAAGGCGGTTGACATCTTCATGATCGGGATGGCGATCGTTGTCCCACGAAAAGAGGAGTACGCTCGGCCGGAAATGACGGATTGCCCGCACCACCTTCAGCGTATTTTCCTGATTGATCTGAATATTCCCGTCGGGCATTCCCAGATTCCACCGATGCTCGACGGAAAGGCCCAGAACTTCATTCGCGCGCCGCGTCTCTTCACGTCGCGTCTCCACCGTTCCCCGCGTTCCACGTTCCCCCTCGGTAAGATCACAGATTGCAAATGTGCGACCGGCATCGCCGGCTTTCATCAACGTTCCGGCAACGCAGAGTTCGACATCGTCGGGATGCGCGGAGATAGCGAGAATATCACGCATGGGAGCTGGCTGAGATAAATTGCTGATTGAAAAAATCGAATCTACCGCTTTGGAAGGGATATCTTTCATCGGATGGAAATCCGAGTAGTGACTCATTTTGATTACGGTTCACGGGATCAACTCGCTTTGTTGTTCAGACCCGAAGAGATGCGAAGCGCATCTCGAAGATTCACGAACCTGCGAGATGCGCTTCGCAGGCCG
>JBDSJW010000008.1:0-23376 GCA_039917235.1 Kapaibacterium sp. (SeqCode)
CACCGAAAGCCTCGTCTGGTCGGAGATCTTCTGATCGTACGTCAGCGCCGGCATAATCCTGGGCGCGCCGAACCAGTCGCGCGGACGATACGATGCTCTCGGATTCTCAGCGTACTGCTTCTCGGTAAGCCCGTTGGGCATATGCTCCTTGAACTGCATCGCCGTCAGCTCAAGGCCAAGCCGGGCATCGGGGGAGATATCGTATGTAACCCGGCCATTCCCCGTGACAAACCAGTAGCTTCCCGACTCCCGCCAGCCATCGCTCCGGCGGAAATCCAGATAGCCATCATAACTGAGCTGATCGATTGTCCCGCGCAGCGATGTATACGTTGAATAAAGCCCGTAACTCCCCCCCGACTGCGATGCCTCCAGCGCTATCGGCCTCTCCGGCGGCGCCGATTTGGTGATGTAGTTGAGCAGCCCGCCGAACTGCGAACCATACTGGAGCGCCGCCGCGCCGCGCACCACATCGATCCGTTCCAGCGATTCAAACGGCGGGGTGAAATGCACTTCGGGATAACCGTACGGATCAGACGCGATATCGTAGCCATTCATCCGCACGTTGAACTCCGACGATCGATGCGGGTTCAGCCCGCGCGCCGCGACGTTCGCCTGGATTCCCGAGCCGTCGAACTCCCAGATCTGAATCCCGGCCGCGTGCGAAAACACCTGCCTGGTATTGTTCACCGCCAGATTGCCGTCGATCTGCGCCACCGATATCTGCTCGCTCTTCTTCCCGCTGAAGAGCGATGTCCCCTGCACGTCCGGCAGGGACTGGAGCGTGGGCGTCCGCGGAACCGTTATGATAAGCGGCGCGCCGGTTTTCCTGATGGTGCTGTCGATGGCCGTGGAATCCCCTTGTCGCCGGCCCCGCGGCTGTGCAACTCCGGTGGTATGGTGGAATATCGCGGCAACGGCCACCAGCGCCACGGCCAGATGGCGAGCGCAAATAACATTGGATGCTGTCATGCAGTCTTCACTGTTTCAATGGTGAAAATAGAGATGGGAGTTTTTCGACGATTTCTGAAATGACCGCGCGGATCTGTATTCCGCTTGTGAAATCGGATGGTGTGAAGGGGATATTGATGGTGTTCGTGGGGGATAACCCTGAACACCGCTGCTCCGGTTTTCATCCACGATCAATCCCGGCAAGCCAGCGGCCGACATATTCCGGCGGCCTGCTTCGGGAGATTCCCACAGCACCACGATATATCGCGCCAGCGGGAAGCAGTTGACGTGGACAATCAGGCCGTAGGGAGCGGCGCTGTCAGAGACAGGTCGGCAATGTATTAAATTTTCATAACAGTCGGTCACGGAACATGGCTATTCCGCCCGCCATTCCCGGCTCAGCCCGCGCTTCCGCTCATGGCGCGCCAGGGCAAGATCAACCAGCCGCGAGAGAAGCTCCCGGTAGCCGATCCCTGATGCCTCCCAGAGTTTCGGGTACATGCTGATCGTGGTGAAGCCGGGGATGGTGTTGATCTCGTTGAAATAGAACTCGCCACTCTTCCGATCCAGAAAGAGATCGACGCGCCCCATTCCCTCGCACTCAAGCGCCAAGAAAATCCTCCGCGCCATCGATTGCGCCCGCTCGGTTTCCGCGGGATCGAGCGCCGCCGGGATCATCAGCGCGGCGCCATGTTCGTCAAGATATTTTGCCTCGTACGAATAGAACTCGTGCGATGGGGCGATCTCCCCCGGAATGCTCACCAGCGGCTCATCGCTGGAGGCGATATTCTCCAGCATCGCAAGCTCGATCTCCCTGGCATCCACTCCCCGCTCTATCAGCACCTTCACATCGTACCGGAACGCATCATCCAGCCCCCGGCCCAGCTCCGCCGCCGATGAAACCTTGTGGATGCCGACGCTCGATCCCATGTTCGCCGGCTTCACGAACGCCGGATAACCGAGGTTCTCCGCAACCCATCTTGCCAGCCCGGCCCCCGCGTCGCTCCCCCGCTCACGGTCCCACCGGTCGCGCTTCAGCGAGAGATACGGCACAATCGGCAGCCCGGCGGCGGCAACCAGCCGCTTGGCAACGTCCTTGTCCATGCCGACCGCGGAGGCAAGCACGCCAGGGCCGACGTAGGGGATATCGGCCAGCTCGCAGAGCCCCTGAATGGCGCCATCCTCGCAGAGAGGGCCGTGCATCACCGGAAATACCAGATCGATTCCCTCCGCATCCCCGTCACCGCCAAGCCTGAGGAGCGAGCGTTCGCCATCGCCGGAGAACGGGGGGAGCATCACTGACGGGGCATCCCTGAACACCGGAAGCGATTTCGCCGCGCCGTCGCGGATCATCGCCAGATCGTTCAGATGCCACCCGCCATCTCTGTCGATGCCGATGGGGATGATGGTAAAGCGTTCGGGATCAAGGTTGCGGATCACCGACGCGGCCGATTGCAGCGATATCTCATGCTCGCCGGAACGGCCGCCATAAAGCACCGCGATGCGTATCCGTTGTGAACTCATTATCTATCGAATGTTTCTGAAGATGGCTTTACGATCCGCCCATTCAACAACCGCTATCCTGAATATCGATATCCCCCCGCCTCGCGCAGCATCGTCTCCACCGTCCGAACAGCACCGATGTTGATCGGGCCGTAGATATGCGGGAACATCTCGCCATGCGCCCCCTCATATTTCAGCTCGCTTGTCAGCAGATCGGGATCAATGCCGAGCAGAAGCACCATCGGCCGATCGTGATAGAAACGATTGAGGCTCCGTTCCACCTGCTCCCGCTCGGAACAGTGAATGAATCCCTCCGTGCCAAGCGACGCGGCCGTATACTCATCGCCACCGCGGGCGGACTCCCAGTCCGGGATAAGGGTGATATGATAGATCATCATTCCAGCAGAGCTACAGGATTATCGAACCGCGCAATCGGGGAGGCGAAGCGCGCATAGGAAACGGAATTTACGAGTATGGAAACGAACAAGCGATCCTGATTTAATCGGGATCGCCTGTTTGCGCGAATCTAATTCCTCGTTTGACCGGATCAACGGCTCACGATAATCTTCCTCCTTGCCATCTCGCCACGCGCGCCACGGACGGCCAGGATATAGGCGCCCGGCGCGATCACCGGCACCGGAATCGCGGCATCGCCCCGGCAGACTCCGTGAACGATGATCCGCCCCATCATGTCGATCATCTCCGCCGTAACCTCCGCATCGCCACGGGCATGAACGCGCATCAGCCGCTCGGAGCCGGAGTAGGAGAACTGCAACGGCATCGCGTCCTCATCCCCATCCACCGACGCGGGCCTGACATATTCATCGGCGCCGACATCCGGCCGTCCGTCCGTTACCGGCGCGCAGTCGATATCACTGCTCACCGGCTGCGAGCCGGCGTTGATCGCGGGAGATCCGGCCGTCAGATGGAGATCGCCCCGCGTCGCATCAACAAAGCTGCCGCTGGTGATATGATCGTAGTTCCCGCTGGAGAGGACGCCGATCACATCGATCAGCACAACCGGGTTGTCGGTGAGATTGTCGTACAGGCTCACCCCGAAGCTCTGCGGATAGCGGATGGTGATTGCGCCGGTTTTTGGCGTGCCAGGACGATAGACGGAGTTATGCTGGATGGTGACCCCCTGCGCCGCGGCGAAGAGCATTCCGCCGCCGTCACCAAAACCGCCGGTGATGAAATTGTTCCCGACAATGACATTCCCCACGAACGTCGCGAAGTTGATGGAATCCCCGACGAACATCCCGAGGTCGCAGCCGGCAATCCGGTTCCGGTTGATCCGAATATTCCCCGCCGCCCCCGTCACCACGATCGCCGTGCTGACCGGGGACGGCTCCGATGCTGAGGCGATATCCTCGAACACCGAATTGATGATCGACCAGTTTATTCCGGCGTTCAGGCGAATCCCGTAGACCGGCTGGTTCCGGCTTTTGGAGGCGGAGTAGCTGAACCGGCAGCACTCCACCATGCCGTTCGCCACATTCCCCGTCGCGGTCCCGCCGACGCTCACCAGGGTTGTCCCGGCGTCCTGAAAATCCACATTATGGAGCAGATCGTTGCCGCTCCCCGGCTCCAGAACCACGGCACTCGACGGCATGCCGCGAACCGTGAGATCCGCGAGGGTGAAATTTGGCTCCGTCACGCGGAACGCCGCGGAATCGGGAGCGAGAGATGTGCCGGTGATAAGAACGCCGGCCCGGTTGCCCGAGAGCGAGCGGATGACGATCCCCGGCTTGCCGATCGTGATGGTGCCTGTAAGCGCGTACTCTCCATCGCGAAGGTAGATCGCCGCAGGCCCGTTGGCGCCGGCGATCACCGCGCGCAGCCTATCAACCGTGCCAACGGTATCCTTTGTCCCGTTGACGAGATCGCCAACGGGGCCGCAATCGCATTGCGCCAGCGCCGCGGCGTGAATCGCCAGAAGGAGAATCAGAGTAGAAATGAGCTTCATCGATTATTTCCCGTTGTTCTGTCATTGTATACCATCGGCGCACTATCCCAGGCGCTCCGCCGGTTGACACCGGGAATTGCGGGACGTAACTCTCCGATGTTGCTAATCGCTGTTATGCGATAACAGACTGTTGAAGTATGATAGGCGGTGGGGAGGTTTGAAACCTCCCCCGACGCCGCGTCAACTTTTCCTATCTTGGGCGCCCACTGGAGAACGCACTATGATTGAATTCATCGATGTCCGGAAAACATATGGCGGAGAAAGCGCCGTCAATGGCGTATCGCTCCGGGTCGAGACGGGGAAGCTGTGCGTGCTTCTTGGCCCGAGCGGCTGCGGCAAGACCACGCTTCTCCGCATGGCGAACCGGCTGGTGGAACCCACGTCCGGGACGATCATGATCGATGGGGAAGATATCATGCGCTCCGGCCCCGTGGAGCTTCGCAGGCGGATCGGCTACGCGATTCAGAGCGTGGGGCTGTTCCCCCACCGGACGGTGGCGCAGAATATCGCCACCACGCCGAAGCTGATGGGGATGGCAACCGGGAAGATCGCCGCGCGAATCGATGAACTGCTGGCGATGATGAACCTTGAGCCGCAACGCTACCGGAATCGCTACCCGTCGCAGCTCTCCGGCGGCGAGGCGCAGCGGGTTGGCGTGGCGCGCGCGCTGGCGGCCGATCCTCCGCTGCTGCTGATGGATGAGCCGTTCGGGGCAATCGACCCGATCAACCGGGCGGAGATCCGCGAGGAATTTCTGGCGCTCCAGCGTCGGCTCCGCAAGACGATTCTCTTCGTCTCCCACGATATCCCCGAGGCACTTTTCCTTGCCGACCGGATAGCGTTGATGCGGAGCGGGAAGATCGAGCAGGTGGGGACGCCACAGGAGTTGATAGCCTCCCCGGCTACCGATTTCGTGAGGCGATTCTTTGGGGGCGACCGGCGGATGCTGCTGCTTGAGACGATCCGCGTGGCGGAGATGGCGATCCCCGCCGGCACCGCCGACACGGAAAACGCGATCGCGGCGGAGAGCACGCTCAGGGATGCGATGCTGGCGCTGATGAGCGCGAACGGCGAGCATCTCGGCATCCGCGACGGGAACGGCCGGATGCTCGGCACGATCACGCTCGGGGACATTCAGCGGCATGTCGCGCTGACGATGCGGGCCGATGGAGAGCCATCCCGATGAGCCTCCTCGATTTTCTTCATGAGTACGATCAGAGCCTGCTGATTGCGCTGGGGGAACACCTCCGGCTTGTGGGCATTGCATTGCTGATCGCGGTGGCGGCCGGCGTCCCCATCGGCGCATGGATCGCCCGCGACGGACATCGCGCCGGCCCGGTGCTGCTTGCCGCCAATATCATCCAGACCATCCCCAGCATCGCCCTCTTCGGCCTGATGATCCCGGTCCTCGCCATCTTCAACCACGGGATAGGGTTTCTCCCCGCCGTCATCGCGTTGATCCTGTACGCGCAACTGCCGGTGATCCGTAACACAAGGGTGGCGCTCCGGGCGATTCCTCCGGCAACGCTGGACGCGGCGCGGGGGCTGGGGATGACCGAGCGGCAGATATTCCTCCGCGTGGCGCTTCCGCTGGCCGCGCCCGGCATCGTTGCAGGCATCAGGATAGCGGCGACGATGAGCATCGGCGTGGCGGCCGTGGCGGCGTATATCGGCGCCGGGGGGCTGGGGATATTTATCGTGCGGGGCATTCAGACAACGTGGGATATGATGACGATCGCCGGCGCGGCAGGCATCGCCCTGCTGACGCTGTTTGTGGAGATCGCCCTGGGAATCGCACAGAAAATGCTGACGCCGAAGGGGCTGGGCGTTCGGGGAGGAGGACGATGAACGCGCTGTTCCTCTTCTTCGCGGACAACATGGGAGATATCAAGCTGCGGCTGCTAGAGCATGTGCGGATTGTGGGCGTGGCGCTGCTGCTGGCCATTCCGTTCGGCATCACCGTCGGCATCGCCCTGTCGCGAGGATGGGCGCGGACAATACGCGGCCCGGTGTTCTACCTTCTGGGGCTGGGGCAGACCATCCCATCGCTCGCCCTTCTGGCGCTAGCGGTCGGCCTGCTCGGTGTTGGCCTGGTGCCGGCCGTGATAGCCCTGCTCCTCTACTCGATCCTGCCGATTGCCCGCAACTGCTACACCGGCATTCAGTCGGTCCCCGACGGGGCCGTGGATGCAGCGCGCGGGCTGGGGATGACGGGGTGGCAGATCCTTCGCTCCGTGGAGCTTCCGCTGGCGGGCGCCTATATCATCGCCGGCATCAGGACCGCCACGGTTGTCGCGATATCGGCGGGGGCGCTGGCATCGCTGATCGGCGCGGGAGGGCTGGGGGATTTCATCTTTGCGGGCATCAGCCTCTATAAACCGGAGGAGATGCTGGCGGGCGCCATACCAACCGCGCTGCTTGCGCTGGGGGCCGATTTCGGGCTGTCGCTGCTGGAGAAACGGCTGGAGCGCTGGCGGCGGTAACGGCTCCGTGAGGCGGAGGTGCTATCGTGACCGAATCGCACGGATTGTGATCCTGTTTCACCGCATGATCCTGATAATATCCACCATTTGACCGAAAATCAGAGCTGGCATATGCATTGGTGAACAAACACGAACAACCGGAAATCGATCGCATAACGGGGATGATGGCATCCTGCGGGCAATCATCCCAGAGCATTTCCATTTATCCGTGGAGCCTGTCATGCAGCCATATCGGTACATCGCGGCCGCCATCATCCTTCTCCAGATCTTTCTGGCCGGCTCCGCGTGGTCGCAGAGCATCGAGTGGAAGTCAGCGGGGGCATTGAGCGATCTGATCCCTCCGCCGGCAAAACCGGCAGGTTGCTCACCGGCGGAACAGCTTTCCAGCAGGGACTCCCCCAGTTTACTCAGCACCGCAACAACGATCTCCTTTGATCTTCCGACCGATGAGCGGACCTCTCTCTGGGTCATCGATACAAACGGACAGATGATCGGCACGCTGATCGATGGCCGGCTCCGCGCGGGGAATCATCACGTCAGGCTTGATGCCACGGGACTTCCGGCGGGAGCTTACCGCTATCTGCTGCGGATGGGGATGAAGGTGGCGACAGGAACATTCACGGTTACCCGATAACGCAACGGCCGGATAACGAGCATCCATCCCGTCATCCGGCCGTTGCCGATCATCCTTATCGCGCGGCTTCTCATCCTCACGGCTCCGCCGACACCTCCGTGAGCAGCCTCGCCAGCATTGCGGGCTCCACCGGCTTCAGAAGGTGATGATCGAACCCCGCCTCGCTCGACCGGCGCCTGTCCTCCGGCTGCCCCCATCCCGTTACCGCCACAAGCACCACATTCCGTCCCCACGCCTCCTCGCGAATCCGGCGGGCCACCTCGTAGCCGTTCATCCCCGGCATGCCGATATCCAGCAGGATCATGTCGGGCAGGAACGCGGCCCCAAGATTCAGGGCATCCTGTCCATCGTGGGCGGAGCGGACTTCATGGTGCATCATCCCGAGCAGCATCTTCATGCTGAGCGCGGAATCCCGGTTATCGTCCACAACCAGAATTCTGCGATGGCGCGTGACCGCGTTGCCATCCCCATTCGCCACGGCGGGAGCGTGCTCCGTATGGGATACAAGCATCGGCAGATGGACCATGAACCGGCTTCCATGTCCGGTCCCGGCGCTCCATGCCTCCACCGTCCCGCCGTGCATCTCCACCAGCCGCCGGACGATCGTCAGCCCGATTCCAAGCCCCCCACGCGCCTTCTCCAGCGACTGATCCACCTGCGTGAACATCTCGAAGATTCTGGGAAGCATCTCCCTTGGGATTCCCACCCCGTCATCCTCCACCGCCACCACAACCATCTCCCCGTCCGGCTTCACGCTCAGGCTGATATGCCCTCCCTGTTCGGTATACTTCGCGGCGTTGTTGAGCAGATTGCTGAACACCTGGGAAAGCCGCGTGGCGTCGGCATCCACCATCACCGGCTCGGCCGGCAGTTCAATCCGGAGCGTGTGCCTGGCCGCCTCTATCAGCGGCCGGCTGGTCTCCACCGCGTCGTGGACGATACGGGCAAGTTCAACCGGCGACCGGCGAAGCTCGATCCGGTTACGGCTGATGCGGCTCATATCCATGAGGTCATCGATCAGGCGGACCATCTGCCCAAGCTGCCGTTCCATCATCTGTCGTACATCCTCGACCGTCGGATCGTCGCTGCCGATAAGGTTCATCACCTCAAGCCCGCTGCGGAGCGGGGCAAGCGGGTTGCGAAGCTCATGGGCAAGCGTTGCCAGGAACTCATCCTTGCGCTGATCAGCCTCGGTGAGCGCCTCCTCCGCCCGTTTCCGCTCGGTGATATCGATACAGGCACCGGCCATGAACGATGGCCTTCCGGCGCCATCCCGGACGATCTTTCCACGATCGGCAATCCAGCGCTCCGTTCCATCCGGCCAGATGATGCGGAAATAGATGTCGAAGTCCGCCCCTTCCGCGGCACACCGCTCGCACTGCGCAACCACATCAGGGCGGTCGGCAGGATGCACAAGGGCGATAAACTCCTCCAGGCTGCGGACGGTTTCTCCCGGCGGCAGGCCGAACAGACGATCAAGATTCTCATCCCATTCAAGTCCGTTGTTCACGATATCCCAGCGGAACGTGCCGATAGACCCCGCCGCGAGCGCCGCATCCAGCCTCCGCTGCGTATCGTGCAACCATTCCTCCGCCCGCTTCCGCTCGATATACTGCGCCAGCCCGTCCGACAGAGGCGCAAGCTCGCTGAACACGGCATCGGCAATCAGCCCCCGGGAGAACATCGCGAGCACGCCAACGACATGTCCGTCCACCACCAGAGGGTATCCGGCAAAGCCGACCATCCCCTCGCGCGCGGCCCAGTCCGGGTCGCCGATCTCGGGATCATGGCGCACATCATTTGTCAGGTGCGGCTGGCGGCTCTCCGCGATGCGCCCGATCTTGAATTGCCCGACCGGCACGTGACCGTGCGGTCCATCGAGATGGGTATGGATTCCGGCGCTGGCGCGCAGTTCCAGTACCGCCGGCTCCCTGTCGATCAGCCAGATGCGGACAAACGCCATGTCCAGATGCTCCACAAGGAGCGCGGCGCTCCGCTGAAGCACGGCGGCCAGGTCATCGCCGCTTGCAAGCGACATCGCCATATCGAACCGAAGGGTCGCGATGCGCGCATAGGCGGCCTGAACCTCATCGGAGCGCCGCCGTTCGGTGATATCGCGAAAGTAGACCGCAAGCCCGCCATGCTTCGCCGGATAGGCATTGACCTCATACCAGCGGTTGGAGGCCATATGGTGATGCAGCAGGTTGGTGGCAACGCGCCCCTCCATCGCCCGGCCAAGCCCCGATTCCAGATCCGTCCCCACCGCCTCCGGGAACACCGCGCGGAAGTCGCTGCCGACAAGATCATCCCACCCCATTCTGAAGATGTTCCGCGCGGCGGAATTCACGTAGGTGAAATGGTAGCCGCCATCCAGCTCGATAAAGCCCTCGGTGATGCTTTCGAGGATGTTGCTGGTCTCCGCCTTCAGCTCCTCCTCGCGCTGAAAGGCAAGCCGACGAAGCCTGGCAAGCGCCAGCGTTCCGGCCACGCGGGCAAGCAGTTCCCTGGCGCTGAACGGCTTGATGAGATAATCGTCGGCCCCCGCCTGAAGCCCCTCCACGCGCGCCTCCTCCCCCGCGCGGGCGGAGAGGAGGATGACCGGTATCGAGGCGGTTCGCGGATCGGCGCGCATGGCGCTCAGCAGGCCGAACCCATCCAGATTCGGCATCATCACATCGGTGAGCACCAGATCGGCCCCCCGTTCCAGCACGGCGCGCAATGCCTGTCGGCCGTCGGCCACGGCGATGACGTTGTAATCGGCGGAGAGGAGCCTGCATACATACTCCCGCATGTCGGTGTTATCATCGGCAAGAATCACGGTGGGGCGGCCGGGATCGATACCATCGGGGAGCCGCGCCGGGACATCTTCGGCCAACGGGGCCTGTGATAATCCCGCCGGAACGGAACCCGTATCGGGAAGCCACCGGAGCGCCTCCTCGACGAACGCATCGGCGCCGATCGCGGTGGATGCCAGCGTCCGGCCGCCACCGATACGATCGGCCGGCAGATGCTCCTTCCCGAGAGGGAGGCGCACGCGGAAGGTGCTCCCCCGGCCATACTGGCTCTCCACGCCGAGAACGCCACCATGCAGCTTTACCAGCTCCATCGCCAGCGCCAGGCCTATTCCGGTCCCCTCCTGGGTTCTCCCCCCGGCCCCCTCCACGCGGTGGAAACGGTCGAAGATCCTCGGAAGCTCATCCTCCGGTATCCCGATCCCGGTATCCGCCACCGAGAGGAGAACGGAGCCATTCCCCTCCGTTTCATCGGCACGGAGCGATACGCTGATCTGGCCGGCGAGCGTGTATTTGAAAGCGTTGGAGACCAGGTTCAGGACGATCTTCTCCCACATATCCCGATCCACATAGACGGCATCCGGCAACGGAGGACAATCGATGACCAGGCGCAGCCCCGCGTTATCGGTTGCGGCGCGGAAGACGCTTGCAAGCTCCGCGGTACATGCGGCCAGATCGATCGGCTGGAACGTCGCCTGCACGCGGCCTGCCTCGATGCGGGAGAAATCGAGAAGGGAATTGACGAGCTTCAGCAGCCGCTGGCCGTTCCGCTGGACGACCGTAAGTATCTCACGGTTATCGGAGAGGAGCTGCTCCCCGGGTTTGGCGAGGATATCATCGATCGGCCCGAGCATAAGCGTAAGCGGGGTGCGGAACTCGTGGCTGACGTTGGAGAAGAATGTGGTCTTGGCGCGATCCAGTTCCGCCAGCGCCTCGGTCCGTTTCCGCTCCTCCTCATACGCCTGCGCGTTGGCGATGCTGGCGGCAATCTGCGCCGCGACCAGATCGATAAACCCCCGATATCCGTCATCGAACAACCGAACCGGGTTCAGACCGACAATCAGCACCCCCGACCGCCCTGTCTCTCCGGAAGGGGCAATTGGAACGGCCACAGCATGGCCTGGCGGATAGTCCCAGGCGCCTCTGGGGAGCGTGGCGGCAAGATCGTCCGGCAGGGAGATCAGGCGCGGGGAATGGCTCTCCAGTGCCTCGGCGAACGGCCAGATGATATCCTCTCCAAACCGAACCGAATCGGGGACGGCCGGATGCCCCGGCTCCACTCCCGACGTGCCAGCAAGAAAGAGACGCTCCCGATTCGGATCGGCCAGATAGATCATCGCAAAGGGGAGATCGAACGGATTGCCGGCAAGGCAGGCGGCGCTCCGCGAGCAGGCATCATCGAACGTTCGCGCGTCGGCGGTGGAGGCCGCCAGATCGCGCAGAAGCGCAAGCTGCCGCTCCCCGACGATCTTCTGCGTGTCATCGGTATTGGCGCAGATGATCCCGCCGATTCCGCCGCCATCGTTGGGGACCGGGCTGTAGGAGAAGGTGTAGTAGGTTTCCTCGGGATAGCCGTTCCGTTCCATGATCAGCAGCAGAGCCTCATCATACGTCCCTTCGTCGTTCCTGATCGCCGATTCCACGCGCGGGCCAACCTGGTCCCAGATCTCCCGCCAGACCTGCGAGGCCGGCTGCCCAAGCGACTCCGGGTGCTTCCCCCCCACAATTGCCTTGTAGGGATCGTTGTAGATGTTGATCAGATCCTTCCCCCACCATACGAACATGGCCTGACGGGATGTCAGCACAATTCGCACCGCGGTCTTCAGACTCTGCGGCCACTCCGCCGCCGAGCCAAGCGGCGTGCCCGACCAATTGAACGCCCTCATGCGCTCCCCCATTTCCCCTCCGCCGGAGAGAAAATCCTGATCCGCCTTCCTGTCTGGGGCCGAATTATTCATATCACCACGATCATGTAAAGTACTTACGGCAGAAACTCAAATGCCATCGGCGTTAACGATATTCCCATGCCGGGCCAGCCTCCGGACGCACCGGTTTTCGGCCCGCGCATACCGCAATCCCATGTAGAGGCCGACGATGCAACGCATCATCCACCCACTGATTTCATCAATTACGGTGTTATAACAATCCACGCACCAACTTCCCCGCGCGGAGTGCAACGGCCGGAAACGACGATGCGATAATGAGGATGCGCGGATAGTTCCGATGGCTTGAAGTCAGCCCGACGGAGAGATAAACATAAAAGTGATGGCCCGAAGTTCCTACGGAGATGTATTCAACGCACTGAGTGATCGATCGGCATGGTCATCGCGAGGAACCTGGCAACGACATCGCGGTAGAGGCGTCCCCGGTAGTCGGGGGGCGGGTTGAACGCCATCAGATCCTCATGGCCGGCACCTGGAATCGTGATCATATATGTGCTGGTCCCCTTGCGACTGTTGGCGGCCCTGAACAGCTCGACCATCTCCGACAGATGCGCCAGCGGATCTTCCTCCCCCCCCATCAACAGTACGGGACAACGGAGTTTCAGGATTGACTGAAGCGGTGAGATATCCGCGACGCGCGCCCCCAGCCTCCGTTCCGCAATGGGAATCATCAGGGCTCCGGCCATCGACGCGGGCAGCCCGATATAATGCCGGAAGCGATGATCGATGGCATCCCCCATGGTATCATATGTGCTCTCAAGAATCGCGAACCTGATGGAATCCAGCTCCGGCGCCGCCAGGGCGATGGTAGCGCCCCCCTGCGAAACCCCGAGGCAGCCGATATCGCGCACCCCGCGCCTCCGGAGAAAGTCAATCGCGGCGGTCAGATCATGGCGTTCATAATAGCCCATCGATATCATATCGCCATCGCTCTCGCCGCATGCCCGCGCGTCGTAGAGAAGGACGCCGTAGCCCAGCCCCAGGAGCCATTCCGCCCGTGGGACCATGTGCGTCCGGTTGCCGGTGTACCCGTGGAGCAGAATCACCGTCGGCCGCCCCTCGGCGGGAGTGGCGTACCATCCCCGGAGCGTCAGCGAATCGGTAGTGCGGAAGGAGACGGGGATGAAGGGGGCGGGAGCATCGGTTGGAGGGGGATCGATATGCACGCGCCTCGCGGAGGTAAAACGGACCGCAAAGCCCCACGACGCCACCACGAAGATGGCCCCGGCGATGCCGGTGTAGAAGATGATGCGTAGCATCCTTTTGCGGGTCATTCGTGATATGGTTTCATCTGAGGAGCGCCCGGGTTCAACCGGCGGGGGATGAACATAGCCATGCGCGTGGATGATGAACAAGTGAGAATCGGTGATGATCGATCGGCGAACAATCATAACTTGCCGCCACTATGCGGCGCTTTACGATACTCCGCCTGACGGCGATCCTCCTCCTTCCCGTTATGATGCTCTCCTGCGCAAAACGTGGGTCGATCGTCGTGGGGGCAAAGGCATTTACCGAGGGATATCTTCTCGGACATATGGCGGTGCTTGCGCTGCGCGATGCGGGGTTCGATGTGGAGGAGCAGTTCGGGCTGGCGACAACCGCCATGAGAAGCGCGCTGGAAACCGGGCAGGTCGATCTCTATTACGAATATACCGGCACCGCCTACACGGTCTACGCAAAGGGAAAGGATGCGAAGGTGATGGCCGATTCCGCGCTTGTCTACAACGCCGTGCGCGCGTTCGACAGCACCGAGCATGGCCTGATCTGGCTTACGCCGATTCCGTTCGATGACACCTATGCCCTGATGATGAAGCACGACCGTGCCGACCGCGAGGGAATCCACACGATCTCCGATCTGGCCGGCGCCATCACCAACGGCTCAAACCTCCGCATCGCGGTCGATGGCGAGTTCTACGAACGGCCGGATGGGCTGAAGGCGCTGGTGCGGCACTACGGTTTCCCGGAGAAGAACATCGTAAAGCTGGACGCGGGGCTGATCTACAAGGCGCTTACCGACGGAAGCATCGATGTGGGAATGGGCTACTCCACCGACGGACAGATCCAGGCGTTCAACCTGTCGCAGCTCCGCGATGACCGCGCGTTCTTCCCGGCCTACAACCCGGCGGCGGTTGTCAGAAAGGAGCTACTGCTGGAACAGCCACGCGTGCGCGCGGTGCTGGAGCGGCTGAACGGATATATCACCCCCGCCGTTATCAGAAAACTGAACGCGGAGGTGAGCATGGAGCATCACGATCCCCGGAAAGTGGCCGAGCGCTGGCTGCGGTCGCTGCCTCCTCCATAGGAGTTTGTTGGGGACGTTTGAAACGTCCCCCGACGGGGCAGTCTGCTAGTCGCCGCCGCCCACGTCGATATACTCGCCCTCGATGTAATTATCGTTGCTGGTGCCGGTCACATCGGTCGGCTCCGCGTGATCGGGGCTGATCGCATGTTCGCCGCTGAAGCGGGAATCCTTTACCGGAAGCTCGACTTCCTCGGCGTCGGTTGGGAGCGTGGCCGGATCGGTTACATCGGGATCGGGGCGCTCCGCCTTGTTGTTGATGCCGGGGTTGGCCGGCTTCGAATCGGGTGCGTCCTGCTGTTTGGCGGGATCGTGCTGTTCATTATCCATGATATCCTCCATCGGTTAATCAATCGACTGGAAAGGATCAATTTTCCTGCCATATACCGGAGCGGCACGGAGATCACCCTTCCAGGCTCCAGCGCGTCCCCTCCTTGGTATCCTCCAGCGCAACCCCAAGCCCCTTCAGCCGGTCGCGGATCACATCGGACATGGCAAAATCCTTCCGGCCCCGCGCCTCCTTCCGAAGCTCGATCAGCAGCTCGATAAGATCACTGGCAATCGCTACATCGCTCCCCTCAACGACCACGAAGAGGTTAAGGCCAAGGATCGTATCAAAGGCCAGGGTAAGGCTCTCCACGTAACCGTGCAGCAGATGCGGGTCCGGGGCACCGGCCGCCAGCAGCCTGTTCACCTCGCCGATCCCCTCGAAGAGCGCTCCAATCGCCACCGGGGTGTTGAAGTCATCATCCATCGCCGCAAAGAAGGCATCCATGAAGGGGAGATTTCCCTCCGCCGACGCGCCGTTCCCCCCTCCCTTCGCGACTTCTTCGGTAAGCCGCGCAATCGTTTTGCGGAGTTTCTCAAGGCCGGTCGCGGCCGCCTCGATAGCCTCCTCGTTGAACTCCAGCGTGGAGCGATAGTGGCTCTGGAGGATGAAGAAGCGTATCGCCATCGGATCGTACTTCGCGAACAGCACCTTCATGTTGGTGGCGTTGCCGAGCGATTTCCCCATCTTCTTGCCGGCGGTCGTCACCAGGTTGTTGTGCATCCAGTAGCGGACGAACGGCTTGCCGTTGGCCCCCTGGCTCTGCGCTATCTCGCACTCATGATGCGGGAACTGGTTGTCCAGCCCCCCGCCGTGGATATCGAACGTAGGCCCCAGATAGAACTTCGCCATCACCGAGCACTCGATATGCCAGCCGGGAAATCCCCAGCCCCACGGGGAGAGCCACTGCATGAAATGCTTCTCATCGGCCTTCTTCCAGAGCGCGAAGTCGAACGGCCCGCGCTTCTCGCTCTTCACCGCCACCCGGCCGCCATGCTCCTGCTCATCGGTGGTCCGGTTGGAGAGGCCGCCGTAGGGGACAAAGCCCTCCTCCACCGGCCGGCGCTCGTACTCCGTGATATCGAAATAGACCGATCCGTTCACCTCGTAGGCCAGCCCTTTTTCAATCAGCGTCTCAATCGCCTCGATCTGCTGCCGTATAAAATCGGTGGCGTGCGGCGTCCGATCCGGGCGGAGCATGTTCAGCCGGTCCATATCCTCCCAGAAACTCTCCTCGTACTCCAGCGCTATCTCGAACGGCGAGCGATGTTCCAGGCGCGCCTGCTCCTCCACCTTGTCCTCCCCCTCATCGGCATCGCCGGCCAGATGCCCCACGTCGGTGATGTTCATCACGTAGAGGAGATGCTCTTTGCCGTAGGTGTGCATCAGGTAGCGACGGATGACATCGAACGAGACAAAGCTCTTCGCATGGCCGATATGGGGATGGCTGTAGACCGTGGGGCCGCAGCGGTACATCCTTATCAGATTCGGATCGATCGGTACGAACTCCTCCTTGGTACGGGAGAGGGTATTGAAGATGCGAAGAGACATGGCGTAGGGTAATTATTCCTGTTCAGTGATTGTATCCATCGCGTTGGGACCGGACCGCGTTATCAGGACGTTCAGGCTCTGTCGGCGGCATCGTGCTCGGCATCCATCACGCTTTCGGCGCGCAGCAGATTGAGCGCATGCGGAAGGATCGGGAGGATCGCCTCCAGACACTCCCGTGCCCCCTTCGGTGAGCCGGGAAGGTTGATGACCAATGTCCTTCCGGCGATGCCGCAGACCGCGCGGGAGAGCGCGGCGTACGGGGTTTTGCCGAACGACGCGGCACGCATCATCTCCGCCAGACCGTCGGCGCGACGTTCGATCACCATCAGCGTGGCCTCCGGCGTTACATCGCGCGGGGCAAATCCGGTGCCGCCGGTGGTGATGGCAAGGGCGATATCATTTGAGATGGCCCCCTCAAGGGCCCTGGCGATATCCTCCTTCTCATCCGCGACCAGCAGATGCTCGGGTGGATCGAACAGCTTATGATCGAGCGCGGCGGCCACCGCGGGGCCGGAAAGATCCTTCCGGGCACCGGATGCCGAGCGATCGCTCACGGTGATAATGACTACACTATATGGCATGGTTGAAGCCTCGATATTCAATCTATTCCTTTCCCTCAAGATGCCTGTCGATCAGGCGGATTGCGCTGTCTATCTGTTCCGCCATCGCCCGGCGTTCCTCATCGCTCAGCATGGAATGACCCTCCGCCGCGCCGTTTGTGGTCGCGGCTCCGGCCTCCCTGAGCCGTTCCAGTTCATCGCTCATCTCCCCGACTCTCATCCGTAGCCGCTCCAGCTCGCGCTCGGCGTCCACGGCCTCCATCTCCTTCCGGGCGGCCATGTCGAGCGCTTCGGCCAGATCGTTTCCGAGAGCATCGATCTTCGCCTGCCCGGCTTTCACGCGGTCGTCATCGCTGGCGCCAGCCTGCCGGATCTGCTCGCGCAACCCGTCGATCGTCGCGCGCGATTCCTCCCGTTCATGCTGGAGTTCCACCAGCCGCCGGTCAACATTCTCCCGCTCCAGTTCAGCCGCGTTCAGCCGCTCCCGCATCCCGGCCAGTTCCACGGCATGTTCCGCGTCAAGCTGACGGATGGTGGCGTGGAGCGATTCAAGCTCCCCCTCCCGCAGCTCGATCCGCTCGCGCGCCGGAACCAGCGCGGCACGGACGCCGTCCAGATCCTCGGTGGTCCGGCGATGCTCCTCCCGAAGCCGCGCAAGTTCATCGCGCAGCGACTCCACTTCTTCCTCCTGCTCGGCGCTCTTCGTCCTGACGCTCTCCCCCTGGCGGAGCTGTTCCTCAAGCCGGACGCGGTTCTGATCAAGATCGGCGAGGAGATCCTCCATGCGCTGCTTTTCGCTGATGAGCGCGGCCACTTCCGTCCGGGCCATCGCCTCGGCGCGCGTGGCGGCATCCAGCTTCCCGATTGCCTGGAGATGTTTCCCCTCCAGCGTTGCGCGCTCCCCCTGAAGCCGGTTCACGGCCTGTTGCAGGCTCTGGCTCTCCCCGCGCAGACGCTCCATCTCCGCCCCCATCACGCTCAGCTCCCCCTCATCCCTCGGTTCAATCCTCGACATCTCCCCAAGCAGCCGCTCGTTTTCCGCCTTCGCCGATGCAAGTTCGTGCCGCAGCGACAGCACTTCCTTGTGCGACTGCTCCTCCTGCGACCAGTTTTTTTCCTCTGCTTCGCGGCGCGCGGCAAGCTCCTTTCTGAGTTCCGCGAGCGTATCCTCCTGCTCGGCGATCAACCCCTCGCGATCCCGGATGGTGCTCTCAAGCTCCGCCATCCTGTTAAAGCTCTCCTCATGCCTCCGCTCGGCGTCGCCGACCCGCGACTCCAGTTCCAGCACGCGCTTCCGGTCCCGGACCGCCATTTCAAGCTGCGCCGATGTGGCGGCATCGGCCGAATCCCGTTCCTGTACAAGCTCGTCAATTCTCTCGCGAAGCTGCTTCCGCTCCCGTCGGAGATCGCGATACCGGTCCCCGAGGATTTCGAGCGCCTGCTGAAGCTTGTCGATCGACTTGCGAATGTCCGCCGTCTCGTTGGGTCTCATTGATCGTCCCACCTAAAGTGTCCGTTTCCGCGCGCCGGCTCCGACCGGAGCGCTCGAAGATTATGCTCGGGCCTCCGGCGAATCTTGTCATATGCCGAAGGCCGCTATTGATATCCATTCCGGGGCGATCTCGATCACCGGGTGCCGCCCCCCCACCATCCCACGACGCCGCGCCTTGAATCACCACAGATATTCAGACTGTTCAAGGACGATCAGCCGCAAGGCGGCCGAGCCTGAGCGATTGAGGCGTCCTTCCACAGGCTGTTATGCGCCACGCAGTTTGGCGCCATGCTCCTGATCCAGCTTTCGCACGATCTTCCCGACGATCTTCTCAATCTCTCCATCCTCAAGCGTCCGTTCGTACGAGGTAAAGGAGAGCGAATAGGCCACCGATTTCTTCCCCGGCTCCATCCCCTTCCCCTGATAAAGATCGAAGAGCCGGACGTTGGAGAGAAGCGCTCCTCCCGCGCCGAGAATCGTCTTCTCAAGCTCCGCGTTGGTCCGCTCGGCGTCCACCACAATCGAGATATCGCGAAGAACCACCGGGAACTTCGACGGCGCCTTGTAGCGGGTGGGGGTAAAGGCATGCTCCGCAAGGCGCTCAAGATCAATCACGGCAATCACCGGCGCGCCGGCGATATCATGCCGCTCCGTCAGTTCGGGATCGAACCGGCCGGCGCGACCGACCTCCGCGTTACCGACGTGGATGGAGAGCGCCGGGGCATCAAACCCCCACTTGGCATCATCGGCGGCGCGATAGGCGACGTTCAGAACACCGACGCGATCGAAGTAGCGATCGAGCATGCCGCGCAGATCGGAGAGATCGGAGTTGCGTGCTGCCACATCCCATCCCTGCGGCTCCGCGGCGCCGCTCATGGCGATCGATAGCTCCGTCATCTCCACAACGCCGGGGATAATTCCCTTGTCTGCCCCCGAGGCGCGGAAGGCGGTGCCGGTTTCGAAGAGGCGGAGATTGTTCAGCGAGTAGCGCTGGTTGAACCCGATCACCTTTGCCATGCTGGGAACCACGCTGGTGCGGAGCATCGAGAAATCGCGTCCCAGCCCGTTCCGCAGCTCCACGGGGCTGCCGTAGGCGGCCGCCGTTTCAGGGTCGGTAAGATAGAGCGCCACCGTCTCATTGAACCCGCTGTCGATCAGAAAATGCCGCGATGTCGCGATCAGCTTCTGGAGCTGATCGGTTGCCAGATCAAATGTGACGCTGGCGCGAGGCTCGGCCGGGAGATTATCATAACCATGAATACGGACAATCTCCTCGATCAGATCGATCTCCCCAAAGATATCCACCCTGAAGCTCGGCACCGTGACCATTGCACGGCGTCCATCGCGCGGCTCCACGCCGAACCCGATCCGACGGAGATACTCCATCTGCAACTCATCGGGGATGGTGATGCCGAGGATCTCATCGGCCCGCTCACATCGAAGCTCGATCAGCGTCTCGGGGGACGGGTCGGGATAGATATCGAGAGGCCCGGCCAGTACCTCGCCGCCGGCAAGCCCCGCGATAAGCTGGGCCGCGCGATTGACCGCGTAGATCGTGTTGTTGATATCGGCCCCGCGCTCGAACCGGAAGCTGGCATCGGTGGAGATGCCGAGACGTTTTGCCGTGCGCCGGATGGAGGAGGGGTTGAAGAATGCGGATTCCAGGAGGACATTGACGGTATCGTCGGTGATCTCGGAGTTCTCCCCTCCCATCACCCCGGCGATCGCCACCGGCTTCTCGGCGTCGCAGATCATCAGCGCGCCATCCGGCAGCTCATGTTCCTTTCCATCGAGCGTCACGAACTTCCCGCCGTAGACCGCCTTCACCTCCACGCGCCCGCCCGCCAACCTGTCGAAATCGAATGCGTGCAACGGATGCCCGCATTCGAAGAGGACGTAGCTGGTGATATCGACTACATTGTTTCGCGGCCGCAGCCCCAGCTTCCGTAGCGTCTCCTGAAGCCACGCCGGCGATGGGCCGATCTTCACGCCGCGGATCATCCGCGCCACGTAGCGTGGGCAGAGCGCGGGATCATCGATCGTGATCGTCACGGCATCCTCCGTCCGCTCCCCCGCCTCGAAGAACTCGGTCGGCGGAAGAAATATCTCCCCGCCGGTCAGCGCCGCCACCTCCCGCGCGATGCCGAGATGACTCAGGCAGTCGGCGCGGTTCGGGGTGACATCGATTTCATAGATGACATCGCCGAGGATGTCAGCAACAGGGACGCCCACCGGCGTATCGGGCGGAAGCACCAGGATGCCGTCGTGATCGTCGCTGAGGCCCAGCTCCGATTCCGAGCAGATCATCCCGGCGGATTCTATCCCCCTGATCTTCCGTTTGCCGATTGTAAACCCGGCCGTGGCGATATGCAGCCCGACCGGCGCGAACGCGATCTTCTGTCCCGCGCGGACATTGGGGGCGCCGCAGACCACGGTGGATGACTCGCCGCCGGTTGTGACGGTTGTAACCGAGAGTTTATCGGCATCGGGGTGCTTTTCGCACGTAAGCACCTGGCCGACAACGAAGCCGGCAAGGTTGCTGAACCGATCGTCGATCGACTCCACTTCGATGCCGCGGCGCATCAGAAGCTCCGCAAGCTCGGCGGGGGTATAGCTATGGGGCGTGATCGATTTCAACCACGACTCGATGATCTTCTTGTTCGGCATCTCGGGGATCTATTCTGGGAATCGAACGTATTGGGCTAAATGTACTGAAAGGCGGGTATGCGGCCAAGAAATCGGGGCCTCCTTCATAGGCCGTAACCATTATTCCGCGGCGTCCGCCTTGACTTCCGGGTCGCCCGGCCGTATGTTAGCTCCCCCTTCAGCCACGCAGCCCACCGGGCGACGCGGTATGGGGTCGGAAACGGGGAGCACGATTGGTGCCTGGTTTTCGTCTTCGAGGGGGCCGCGAAGAGCGATCGGAGCGGAAGTTCTTTCACAATGGGGATGTAATGGTTTCGACGGGGTGTGGATTACTTGAGGTTGCGCTGCCGCGCTTTGCCTATGATGCGCGTTATCTCCAAATGGGTAATTGTATATGCGAACTCCAACGAGTATCGCCTCGCTGCCTAAGTAGTAACTTAGCTGGCGAGCATTCTGCCAGGGCTCGCCTATCGGCTCTGGATTTAGGGTGACGACTTTGATAGGATAGCGATTCTGCTCCGTGAGTGGCGGACGTCGCGAAACTTCAGCTCGCTGGCCTGTGGATGACCCTGTTAGTCGGGATATCGCAGGCGAGATTTAAAGACTGACTACGCAGTGTAGAAGCTTCAGGGGTTGCATTTCGGACGCGGGTTCGATTCCCGCCATCTCCACATGATAGACGCAAAAGCCGCGATTTCTCTAAGATTTCGCGGCTTTTGCATTTTTGGGGACGGATTGGGGAGCTGTTTTTGAATTTTGATTGCGTCTTCCCATCACGTGCGAATATCCCCATCGCCTCCCCCCGGCACCATCTCTCCCATTCTCCGTTACTTGCCAGTCGGGATCAGCGAAAACAAAACATCTCTCCCGATGTAACGTTTCCTCCCCTCCCCCCACTTACCTCCAGGGGCGCAACCCGACATATGGATAAACATCATTCAAATCATACGGAGATATCATGAATCGTGGCTCACTGATTCGCACGGCAACCACCGCCTTCGCCATTGCCGTTGTTGCGGGCGCGGCGGCATATGCACAGCCGAAACTGGAGATCGTCGGCGGGGATACGCACGACTGGGGGAAGGTCTCCCCCGGCAAGCTGACCACGGTGGTGAAGGTGAAGAACGCCGGCAACGCCGATCTAAAGATCAGCGATGTCCGCCCCGGATGCGGCTGCACCGTGGCGCCGATCGATAAAAACCTGTTGAAGCCGGGGGAAACCGCCAACATCAACATCTCGCTCGATGTCGCCAGCAAGACCGGCCCGGTGGAAAAGGTGGTAACCATCACATCCAACGATTCCTCCTCCCCCGCCGCGTCATCGCGGATACTCCATCTGAGGGCCGATGTCCATCGCGCGGTCACCATCGCGCCGATGCAGTATATGCTGGTGAACGATGGAAAGCTGGGGGCGGAATCGGCCGCATCGACGGTGACGATCAAAAACACGGGGGATAAGCCGTTCACCCTTGAAACGCCGAAGCTCGCCGACGGAGCCAATATCGCCGTCCGATTCGATATGAAGGGAACAAAGGAGCTGAAGCCAGGGGAGGAATTTATGCTGAAGGCATATGTGACCCCGAAGGACGCAAACGGCCTGAACGGCACCATCACGATGAAGACCTCCACCAGTGAAATGCCGTCAATCGATATCCCGATCAATGGCACGATGACCCGGACGCCGAACAGTGCGCCGCAGGTTTCCACCACCGGCGGCCACTAGACGCAAACCCGCCACGGGAAATATATTTAAGGGAGATTCCGGTCATGCGGCCGGAATCTCCCCGTGTACAGGACGGTGCCCGCGTGTCGGCCCGCTGAAACGAGCGAGAGAGTGAGATTGCATTCATGGCGAAAGCGCAGACCGAGAAGCAGCAACGCTTTATGACCCTGTTCCAGCCGGCTCAGCCACGGTTGCAGAGGTTCGTGTCCGCCATGACGCGCGATGCCGAGCGCGCAAAGGATATCATCGGCGAGACCATCCTTATCGCCTTTCAACGCCTCGAAACCCTTCGCCACGACGAAGCCTTCCTCAGTTTCCTCTTCACAATCGCGACCAGAGTTGCCCGTGGCAGAACGCACGCCGGCAGGACAGTCGATATCGATCCCCTTGAAGCGGAACGCCTTCCCGACCCCGGAATTCCGGCGGATGTGGCGGTCGATATCGGCAGGCTGCGCGATGCGCTGCAACGGCTTCCGGAAAAGCAGCGGGAGGCGGTACTCCTCTTCGA
>JBDSJW010000009.1:0-7562 GCA_039917235.1 Kapaibacterium sp. (SeqCode)
CGACCCTGTCACACGGAAGGGCGAATGCCATCCGGGGCGTGCAAGCCATCTTTTTAACCTATCATTCAGGAGAGTACGGATCATGAAATTGAAATCACTCGCACTAGCATTGATGGCCGTTGCCGGCCTTGCGGTTTCCGGCAGCGCCGCGTTCGCCCAGCCCGGCAATGGCGAAGGCTGCACTTCGATCGTTCTTCCGAACGGCACGCTTCTTACCTGCCAGGTTGTCGGCGGCACGAAGGTGTATGTCGATGCCGCGGGGAACAGCTATCCGGCAACGACCGGAGGATCGGGAGCGTTCACGATCACCAACAGCACCACCAACCCGTGCCAGGCATTCCTGAACGTGGCGTCGATCAACATCAACAGCAATGCAGGGCCGTTCGGTAATGTGATCACGACGCTCGACGCATCGCGTCCGTCGCCGCAGTCGTCGATCATCTCCCAGGTTATCGGCGCGGAATTCCCGGCGACCGAGGACTTCTTCTTCTATGCCAACGCCACGGTTTCCAGCCTCCCCGGCCAGTACCGTTCGATCCAGCCGTTCCACTTCAGCAGCCGCAATGTGCGTTCGTTCAACCCGCATCGCAACGAGCAGTTCGGCCAGGTGGACAAGGTTGATTTCGAGGATGTCAATCGTCCGGGAACCATCGTGTTCAGTGTTCAGGGAACGTCGATCACGCTCAACAACTGATCTGATTGAACCGAACCGCGCCACGCGCGGTTGATGCTTGCGGCCCATGTTCGTTCCTCTGAACGGGCATGGGCCGTTCCATATATCAGACTGTTGAAGGACGTCATCCGCGGCGTTGGCCTTCACCATTCGCTCACTGCGGCGTCCCGAAGGACGCCTCATTCGCTCAGGTTCGGCCGCCTTGCGGCTGATCGTCCTTGAACAGTCTGAGCATCCATAGTCCTTCAACAGTCGGCTATGAACATTGCCTGGACCGAGTGAACATATCCCCATCATCCTCACCATTCAGCAAGGCGGAAGAAGTTAGCCAATCCGATGAAGGATAAGTTGATCACGTCATCTCCCCCATGGAATCCTGAACCCCATCCGGCATGACGGACTATCCTCAACCACATTCACGGAGAAACGGATCATGAAGCTCAAATCATTCGCGCTTGCATTGGTCGCTGTTGCGGGCCTCGCAATTTCCGGCAGCACCGCATTCGCCCAGGTCGGACAGGGATGCTCTTCAATCGTCCTTCCGAACGGCACGGTTCTCACCTGCACACTGGGACCGGGGGGCACAAAGGTCTATGTTGATGCTCTCGGCAACTCATTCCCGGCAACCAGCACCGGAACCGGATCGTTTACGATCACCAACACCGGCACCAATCCCTGCCAGGCAAATCTTACGCCGGCGGCGATCAACATCAACAGCAATGCCGGCCCGTTCGGCACGGTGGTTACGACGCTTGACGCCACCCGTCCGGTCACCCCGTCGCTGATCATCTCGCAGGCGCTCACGGCCCAGTTCCCGGCGACCGAGGATTTCTATTTTCATGCGAACGCCACGGTCTCCAGCCTTCCCGGCCGGCAGTTCCGGACAATCCAGCAGTTCCATTTCAACAGCAATAATGTGCGGTCGTTCAATCCGCACAAGCAGGAGCGTTTTACCCAGATCGACAAGGTTGATTTTGAGGATGTGACGGCTCCTGGCATTATCGTGTTCAGCGTTCAGGGAACGCAGATCACGCTGAACTGATCGTTTGAATAATACTCCGTCGAAGCATGACGGATGGAAAGCCCGGTCCGCGCTTGTGTTCAGTCACGGTCGCGGACCGTTGCGTTTCTACATCTCCACAAGGTCATGCCCAGTTTGGAGAGGATGGAACTGAGATGGAATTGCTTGTTCTTCAGATTCCCTGGCAGGCACTTTCAGCAATGCACAAGAAATAAGGGGGCTCCCAAGAGGCTAAGTTGCTTCCGTCCTGCTACTCACTGAACACCCAAGCTTTTTCGGGTACGCGGGATAATCCTCAACCACGATTCACGGAGAAACGGATCATGAAGCTCAAATCATTCGCGCTTGCATTGGCCGCCGTTGCGGGCCTCGCAATTTCCGGCAGCACCGCATCTGCTCAGGTCGGCCAGGGATGCCGTTCGATCGTTCTACCGAACGGCACGGTTCTCACCTGCACACTGGGACCGGGGGGTACGAAGGTCTATGTTGATGCTCTCGGCAACTCATTCCCGGCAACCAGCACCGGAACCGGATCGTTCACGGTCACCAACACCGGCACCAACCCCTGCCAGGCAACGCTTACGCCGGCGGCAATCAACATCAACAGCAACGCCGGCCCGTTCGGCACGGTGGTTACGACGCTTGACGCCACCCGCCCGGTTACCCCTTCGCTGATCATCTCGCAGGCGATCGCATCGGAGTTTCCGGCAACCGAGGATTTCTATTTCCATGCGAACGCCACGGTCTCCAGCCTTCCCGGCCGGCAGTTCCAGACAATCCAGCAGTTCCATTTCAGCAGCCGCAACGTGCGGTCGTTCAACCCGCACAAGCAGGAGCGGTTTGCTCAGATCGACAAGGTTGATTTCGAGGATGTAAATGCTCCGGGCGTTGTGGTATTCAGCGTCCAGGGGACGCAGATCACGCTGAACTGATCGTTTGAACATACTCCGTCGGAACATGACGGATGGAAAGCCCGGTCCGCGCTCGTGTTCAGTCACGGTCGCGGACCGTTGCGTTTCTACATCTCCACAAGCCCGTGCTGCGCGGCGATTGCCACGGCCTCGGTGCGGTTTGCCGCGCCCAGCTTGGAGAGGATGGAGCTGACATGGAATTTCACCGTCCGTTCGCTGATGAAGAGCGTCCCGCCGATCTCCCTGTTCGCCCGTCCCTGAGCCATCAGTCGCAGCACCTCCATCTCGCGGTCGGTCAGCGGATCGAGCGCCGTCCGGCTCGATTCGCCGCTCAGATGGCGGAGCACTCTGGATGCCACCACCGGCTGGAGAAGTGAGCCGCCCAGGCTGACGACGCGGATCGCGGCAAAGATCTCTTCGCGCGGAACGCCCTTCAGCAGATAGCCCTGCGCGCCGGCGCTTACCGCGCTCAGAATCCGCTCGTCGGTATCGAACACCGTGAAGATAATCACCCGCGCCTCCGGCCATTCCGCCCGTATCCGGCGGAGCGCCTCCAGCCCATCGACCCCAGGCATTTCCAGATCGAGCATGATGACATCGGGACGGAGGCGGGCGGCAAGATCGATTGCCTCGGCGCCGTCGGCCGCCTGCGCCACCACTTCGAAATCGGGCTGCGTTCCCAGGATCGCCGCAAGACCCTCGCGAACGATCGGATGATCATCGGCGATGAGGATGCGTATCGGGTTTTTCATGATCGGCTCCGGGTTTGCGCGCCGCCGGGCGCCGTGGAAATCATCATCATTCCTCCTCCGTCAACGGGATGCTCACCTCGATTCGCGTTCCATCGGTTGGTCCGCTCTGGACTCTGAGCCATCCATCCAGCAGTTTTGCCCGCTCGTTCATCCCTATCACCCCATGATGTCCCTTGATAACGCTGTAGGGCTCGAACCCGCATCCATCATCCTCGATGATCATCTCCGCCCGTTCCGGCGTAATCATCAGGCGGAGCGTTACGTTGCCGGCCCGCGCGTGCCGCGCGATGTTGTTCAGCGCCTCCTGCGCGATTCTGTAGAGGCCTATCTCCGCCCGCGGATGAATTGGAAGATTTCCTCCCCGGATCTCCAGCGCAATCGTGGGAGCGCCATCGCCGCGATGCGATGCAACCAGCGATTCCAGCGCATCCGGCAGCGTCCGTCCCTCCAGCGGCGCGGCGCGGAGATCCAGCACTGAGCGGCGTGCCTCATCCAGATTGCGCCGTGCAAGATCGAGCGCGCCGCGGATTGCATCCCTTGCCCGCTCGGGGTTTGCGCCGGTCTCCATGAGCGCGTCCGCCATCTCCAGACGCAGCGTGATTGCCGTAAGCCCCTGCGCAAGCGTGTCGTGAATCTCCCGCGCCAGACGGTTCCGCTCCTCCAGCGCGCCAAGCTGCGCGGTTCTGGCAAAGAGCCGCGCCCGCTCGATGGCGATGCTGAGCAGATCGCCGACGGTGTAGAGCAGGCGGAGATCATCCGCCGAAAGCTGGCGCCAGTCGGTACTGGCGACGTTCAGAACGCCGAGCTTTTTATCGTGCGCGTAGAGGGGGATGCTGGCGTGGCAGCGGAGCCCATCGGTTCCGTCAACGAACCATTTCAGTCGCGTGCATGTCACCACATTGACATTTGCCGCGCCGGAGAGATCGCCGGCCTTATACGTATCCAGGCAGTAGCAGCTTCCATCCATCCACTCGGGCTCCGCCTCCAGCGCCGGCGGAAGGTTCTGCGCCGCCGCCAGGTATGGCGTTCCGTTTTCCTCATCCAGCAGGAATATCCATCCGGTGCGGAGGTTCAGCAGCTCCGCCACCTGCGCCAGCCCCGTTCTGAGCGTCTGCGCCAGATCGACGCGCCGGTTCAGCTCCTGCGCTATCGCGTTCAGGACCACCAGCTCTCGGTTCCGCTGTTCCAGTATTTCGTTGCTCGACGGCATGGCATTGATCAGGGATGTTGAGCGGCGTCAGCCACGGGTCTCAGTTATTTTCTCCGTTGCCTCTGCTATAAGATCATCGATCATCGGCGTGCGATCCCAGGCGCATTGTGTATTTGTTCTCGTATTTATCAAACAGGAATTCCATGAACCGATGGCCTGATTTATGAAAAATAGTGATATCTATTAATGGAAATAAATGGTATTAATATATTTGAGACATATTTGTATCCATCAAGCCAGTTTGTTATCCTGAAGCCTATGACAAAATCAAAATCTTATTGTAGTAACCGCAGTACGAATTTGCGAGATCCTTCACTGGCGCTCAGGATGACAAAACGGACTTTTCCTTAAATGTGTCAACGAAAAAAATAAGAATTGTCATCCTGAACGCCAGTGAAGGATCTCGCAGATTCGGCCATCGATGTGTCTGCGGGCCAGCAATCACGGCATGTTCCGCGAGATGCGCTTCGCAGCCCTTCGGGTTTTCGCGTGCCGCTCAGGATGACAAGCTTGGCTGGATAGGGACAATGCCAAAATATGCGTCAGTTATATTAGTGCATAAAAATAACATCGACCGGATGTTTTTTTTTATCCATGCGCGGTTATTCACCCTCCGTCCCGGATTCCTCCGTCGCCGTCTCTTCCGGGTTTGTTCCGAAAATCAGATCCTTGTAGCGACTATAGAGGAAGGAGATCAGCAGGAGAATTACGCCAAGCCCGATAAACGAGAATATTCTGTAGAGCGTGTCGAGAAAGGAGAGATCGTAGATAAAGATCTTCAGGATCGTAAGCCCGAACAGGCCGAAGGCGATGATGCGAAGAACCTTGACGCTTCGCGCGATTCCCACCACCATCAGCAGGGCGGAGTAGCAGAGCCAGATGCCGGAGAGCGCTATCTGTTTCATGTTCTCCAGATTTCCGCTGCTGCTTACAACGGCCGTGTTCTGAATCATATGATTGAAGAGGTCGTTGGTCTCCACGGTGAGGAATTCGAAGATGATCATCACCACCGCAATCCGCGCAATCATATAGAGCATGGTCAGCCTGCGCGTTTCGTCGGATCGACTGATCATCCGCATGGTGATCAGCCCCGACACGGCGGCGGCGGCCAGCGCAAGCGCGCGGATATTCAGCACCGCCACAAAGCTCGCAATTGGCTCATACTCAAGCCCGCGGAACACGGCCAGGATCATGGCGATGGCAAGCAGCACAAGGCCGGAATACATCGCAACCATATCCTTCCACCTGAGTCCCCGCCAGAGGAGCGGGAGCGCAAAGGCCATCAGCGCCAGTGATTCCCAGAGTATCTGAAGGAACTGGAACCGTGCAAGCTGGCTTTCGATGCTTCTGTCTCCGGCGGCAATGGTTGCCTCATGCGCCATGCGACCGAAGAAATCATTAAGCTCCACTGAAAAGAATTCGCAGATGAGGAGGATCACGGCGATCTCGATGACCTTTGAGAGGGTCACGGCCTGGCGCGTATTGCCGAAGCCGAACCTGCGGATCATCACCATTGTTACGATCCCGGCCGTGGCGGCGGCGGCCAGCGTAAGCGCGCGGATATTCAGCACCGCCACAAAGCTCGCAATTGGCTCATACTCAAGCCCGCGGAACACTGCCAGGATCGTGGCGATGGTGAGCAGCGCAAGGCCGGAATATGTTGCAACCACGTCCTTCCATCGCAGCCCGCGCCAGAGGAGCGGGAGCGCAAAGGCCATCAGCGCCAGCGATTCCCAGAGTATCTGAAGGAACTGGAACCGTGCAAGCTGGCTTTCGATGCTTTTGCCTCCGGCGGCAATGGTTGCCTCATGCGTCATGCGACCGAAGAAATCATTAAGCTCCACCGAAAGGAACTCGAAGACGAGAAGCACCACCGCAAGCTCGATAACCCTTGTAAGAGCGACGGCCACGCCCGTACCGCCGAAATCAAACCTGCGGATCATCGCGATGGCGATGACGCCGGCTGTTGCGGCTGCGGCCAGCGTCATCGCGCGGATGTTCAGCACCGCCACGAAGCTCGCAATTGGCTCATACCCGAACCCACGGACCGCGCAGAGGATCATGGCGATGGTGAGGAGCACAAGCCCTGTATAGATCACCATCGTATCCTTCCGTCGCAGGCCGCGCCAGAGGAGGAGGAGCGAGTAGATCATCCACGCTATCGATTCCCACATCGCCTGGAGAAACTGGAAGATGGGGAGTCTGGTATCGGCGCCCGTTCCCCCGGCGGCGATCGTGGCATCGTGAGCCATGCGGCCGAAGAGATCGTTGATCTCCACGGTGAGCAGCTCGAAGATTACCAGCACCACCGCCATCTCGATGATCGTGGTAAGCTGCGCGGCAAGGGTGGTATCATCAAGCCGACGGATCATCCGCATCGCCAGAATTCCCGCCACGGCGATTGCCGTCAGCGCAAGCGCGCGGATATTCAGCACCGCCACGAAGCTCGCAATCGGCTCATAAGCGATCCCCGTAACAATCCCCAGCGCCGTGGCGATGGCGAGCGCTCCAAGGCCGCTATAGAGCATCACCATATCATTTCTCTTCCGGCCGCGCCACAGGAGGAGGAGCGCATAGCAGAGCCATACAATCGATTCCCACAACGCTCTGAGAAATTCGAAGCGCGCGGGCGTGATCACCAGTCGCCGTGAAAATTCCCCCGTGGCGGTGATCGATCCCGCATAGGCATATCCCTCCACCTGATGGTTTGTCGCATGAAACAGCAGCAGAAATACCGTCGCGCAGAAACTGGCCCGCAGCACCTTCTCCAGCTGTTTGCCGAGAGCCTCGTTCATCCCGCCGGCTATCCATGCCGAGGCGTGGAGGGCAAGGGCGAGGAAGGCGAGCACCAGCTCCACGCGATAGATCACCGGATACGGCGGCGTCCAGAGGATCGGCCCGATGGTGGCGTACAGTTCCGAGCCGGCCAGGACGATGATGAAGAGGAGAATCCCGCCGGCCCACATCGAGCGGAGCGCCATGCGCGTTCCTATCC
>JBDSJW010000010.1:0-4732 GCA_039917235.1 Kapaibacterium sp. (SeqCode)
GCTCCGCGGTGCCACCGCTGAAATTGCTGCTGTCGGGAAATGGATCGTAAATCCGGAAAGGCTGAGTTCCGGCCCTGTGTGTAAGCAGATCCAGAAGAGTTATATCACGGTATGCCGGCCTGCTTGCCGATGTAAATTCCGGATAGAGATCGAGGAATTTTGTCTTCCATTCAATCTTTCCACGCTTGACGAGGAGTGCGGCGATGAAACCGGTGATGCCTTTCGTGTTGGAGCCGAGATGGAATCTGTCATCTGGGCGGGCGGGAATATCCGCGCCGGATCTCTGGGTTCCCAACGTCCGAATATCAATAATGGAGTCGGCCGAGATAACGGCATATCCCAGTTCCGGAATATGATAATGCTTCCGTATGCTGTCGGCCGCCGGAGCCAGCGGCTGTGAATAAAGAGACGATATCCCGAGTAGAGAAAATAGAACGGCGACGATGGAGCGTAATATCACGAAGAATGGTCCTGTGGAGCCGGGAATGATAAAGTTGTTCTCGATATCGCGCGTGATGGAGACGCGATATCCCGAAAGATTACGGCAACGTGTTTGCATCGTGACCCGGAAGGGTCGGTGCAGCGCGGAATCGCGAACCGCGGGCGCTATCGCGCCAGCAGCAGAATCATCGATCCGGTCCAGTCCCCCGATGTCAATTTGCAGTAATACCGGCCCGATGGTGCCGACGATGCGTTCCAGACAACCGAGTATTTCCCGGCGTTCATCATGCCGTTCACCAGCGTGGCAACGGTCTCTCCGCGCGCGTCGATGACCGTCAGCGTTGTCGGCCCATCCAGCCCCAGCGAAAAATCGATCGCCGTCGTCGCCTCGAACGGGTTCGGGATGTTCTGCGTTAGCCGGTATTCTCCGGCGATCGCCTCGATCAGCCGCAGGTTCAGCCCGCAGATTGAATCGAGATGCACCAGCCCCGGCGTGGTCTTCAGTGTGAAGCACTCACCGCCGTCGAGATCAAGCGAGAAGGGGAGTTCGGTGGCGATGGAATCGCCGACGTAGGCGCGGAGTTGCAGCACCAGGAGGGTATCGTTCATCGGCGCGATGACTCCGGGGGGTCGCCTCATGACGATCGATGCCTTGCCGGTGGTATCCTTTCTGCTGGCGATCTCCCATCCTGCTGACGCGGTGCGCACGGTACGCATGCCGCCGATGCGGACGATGCCGGGCCGGTAGCCGAGATCGAGCGCATAGTGATCGGTTGATGCGAGGATCGCGGGATCATCGATGATAATCGGAACCTCGATGGTTGATCCTGGGAGGAGATGGAGATCGCGCGGGATCGATGCGCTGATGATGCGTCGCGGGAGGATATTCACCGTTACCGAGCCAACGCTCTGGCAGCCGTTGATGGCGGTTCCGGTCACGGAGTAGATGGTTGTGCGCGTTGGCGATGCGATGGGATCGGGGCAATCGGCGCAGCTTAAGCCATCAGTGGGAGTCCATCGATAGCTGGTTGCGCCGGTTGCGTGAAGGTGCGCGCTTCCGCCATCGCAGAAGGTGGTGTCGGTTCCGGCGGTGATGTTCGGTGGCGGGAGAACATCGACAATTATGGAATCGAGCGAGGCGCAGCCGGCGGCGTTGAGGGCCGTCAGAATGTAGATTGTTCTGGTTGCCGGGGCGGCAATCGGATTGGGGCAATCAGCACAGCTTAATCCTGTTGCCGGACTCCAGCGGTACGAATCGCCGCCGCGCGCGTGCAGCATCACGCCGCTTCCGCCGCAGGTGGTGGTGTCATTGCCGGCATCGGCGGATAAACCCGGGAGGACAACCACGGTGAATGAATCGATGCCATCGCATCCTCCCTGGCCGGTGACGATCGCGCGGTACGTCGTCGTACTCGCCGGTGATGCGACCGGCTCACGGCAATCGGCGCAGCTTAGGCCGGATGCCGGCGACCAGTTCCAGGCGTTTCCATCGTGAGCATGCAGGATGATGATGCCGCCGGTGCAGATCGTATCGGTGCGGTTGACCGGAACGAACGTCGGGATCACCGTGACGGTGACGGCGGCGGATACGGCGCAACTGCCGGGAGCGCGGGCGACGACGGTGTAGGTTGTGGCCACTGCCGGTGATGCGATCGGATCGGGACAATCGGCGCAGCTCAAGCCGGCAGCGGGGGACCAGTTCCAGGACGCGCCGCCGGAGGCATGAAGCTTGGCGCTGCCGCCGGCGCAGATCGTGGTGTCGGTTCCGGCGCTGATGCTCATCGCGGGGACGACCGTGACCATTGCTGAATCGGTGTAGGTACATCCGCCGCTGGCCGTGACGACGACCGCATACGTCGTGGTCGTTGCTGGCCCCGCGATCGGATGACGACAAGTGGTGCAGCTCAATCCCGTGCCGGGCGACCACAGCCAGGTGATGCCGTCGGGCGCGTTGAGGATCGCGGACTGTCCCAGGCAGATCGTCGTGTCGTTGCTCGGATCATGGCCGAAGTGCTTCAGCACGATGACGCGGACCACCGCGCTGGCGGAACATCCCTTGCCATTGGTGACGGTGAGCGTATAGGATGTTGTCGTATCGGGAGTTGCCGTGGTTGTCGGACAATCGGTGCAGCTCAGCGTTGCGGCGGGACTCCAGCGATATGTGTATCCCTTCTGTGGGAGCGTCGAGAGCGTTGCGCTGGTTCCCTTGCAGATCGTCTGATCGTTTCCCGGCGCGGCGACGGGTGGTGTATTGACGAGGACGGTTACCGAGTCGAGCGTGGGGCAGATCCCGGGACTACTGACGGCGACGGCATAGGTTGTTGTCGTTGCGGGCGAGGCCATTGGGGAAGAACACTCGGTGCAGCTCAGGCCGGATGCGGGACTCCAGGAATAGGTAGTCCCTCCGGAAGCGGTAAGCCGCGTGGAATCGCCGGGGCAGATGGCGGTATCGGGACCGGCATTGGCAATGGACCGTGGGTAAGGCCCGCCAACGATTTGAATCGGCAGACTTCCCAATGTCCGTCCGAAATCCAGATGAAATCCTCCATCGACATACTTCGATGCTGCGCCCGTCGCGTTGGGGTTGGTGATAACGCTCAGATTGTATGCCGAGTTCGGATCACCATTGGAACAATAGATTCTGCCGTCGGGCGCGAGGCGTATCATGACCCAGGGTGTGAATGTGCCGTACCGGGAAATCTCAAATCTCGACCCGATGATCTCGGCGAGTGTGCCGGCGGTCAGATCGTACTGATCAATATGAGGGGAATAAATGCCTAACAGATAATCAGCACCACTGGCATAAAGTTTATTTCCGTTCGGGGAGAAGGCAGCGGAGTACGCAGCATATGATGTATTGCTGAACATGGAGGACGGAAACACAATCGGGTTGGAAACCCTGCCGGTCTGGATGTCAAAATCAAAAAGCATAAAGTCACCTTTGTACAGGTCACTATAAAACCCCGTCATTGCAAACCGGCGGCCGTCCGGCGATATCGTCAGTTCTCCCCACTCGCCATCGTAGAGATTTGAAAGCCCGACGCTTGAAATAACCGGCGGATCGATCCCGATCGGGGTCACCCGATGCGCGTAAAAGCGATCATCGGTTGTGCTGTGCGTCAGTACCCAGTAGTAGTCATTGCCGCAGCCAACAACACCCGCCAGTATTTCACTTATCGGCGCAATCACCACCTTATTTCGGACGATCACATCACCCAACCCACCATCGGCCCGCATATCGACAATCGAGTATCGAAACTGTCTCATGGAGTAATTTGTTCCCGCATTGACGTTAGTCATATACGTGGCGAACACATAGTACTTCATGGAATCACCAGGCATCGGCCCGATCATGACATTCCATCGGGTGCCAATGGGGGCCAGACTGTCGCCGGATGGCATGATAACGTCGTTGCGGTTCCGGATAGTGATACCATCACTGTAAAACAGCAGCTTTCCCGTCCGGCGATCGGCAATGCTCGAAGAATTGGTCTGGATGGCCGATGTTCCTCCCTTGATCGAAACCGCCGTCCCGGAATTAAAATCAATGCCGGCACCGATGCCGAAATACCAGATGTTATTCTGCTTTTGCGCTGAAAGGGGGATGGGAATGCTGAGAAGCAGGAGGCAGGCAATCAGACATCGGCGTGGAAACATAACGGTGATCCTGGCTGTTCCGATGATGGGAGGAATGTCGGGCTCGGGAAGGTAACCCTGAACTCGGCATGGAACAATGTCACGCGGCGCGGAGACCGGACGAAATCTACATCCCCAGATACGCCCGCTGCACTTCCTCGTTCGATGCAAGCGATCGCGCCTCACCCTCCAGCGTCACCTCGCCCGTCTCCAGCACATACGCATAGGTGGCGATGTTCAGCGCCATGTGGGCGTTCTGCTCCACCAGCAGAATCGTCATTCCAAGATCGCGGTTGATCTCCACGATTTTTTCGAAGATCAGCTTCACCAGCAGCGGCGCGATTCCCAGCGACGGCTCATCGAGCAGCAGCATCTTCGGCTTCGACATCAGCGCGCGGGCGATTGCCAGCATCTGCTGCTCGCCGCCGGAAAGCGTGCCGCCGGCCTGCTTCATCCGTTCCTTCAGGCGCGGAAAAATCGAGAAGGAATACTCCAGGTCGTGATCGATTCCCTTTTTATCCTTGCGGAGATAGGAGCCCATCATCAGGTTCTCCTGCACGGTCAGCCCCGGAAAAATCATCCGTCCTTCGGGCGACTGGCAGACCCCGAGCTTGACGATTTCGTGCGGCGGGCGGTTGGTGATATTCTCCCCCTC
>JBDSJW010000011.1:0-3557 GCA_039917235.1 Kapaibacterium sp. (SeqCode)
ACACTTTCATATCTCCGCGGTCTTACTCCCTGAACAAAATTTGCCATCGTGGGTGTAACCGATCGGGATGCGAGGTGTTCCACTGGACCCCATCCCCCGTTGGGGCAATTCATACATTGCCCCAACAACAATTCCCCCGACGCGAATTCCCCCGACAAAAATCTCAATCGCGTAGTACCTTCCATCTTTCCAGAGTTCAATCATTCGGGAGTAGGTCCATGATCCGTCTGTTCGGCATACTTCGATCGGCAACGATGCTGATGGCCGTTGCATCGGGCATCGCGTTGGCACAGCCACAACAGTTTTCACCGGCCGGAATGGGGGGCGGCGGGGCGCTCTTTCTTCCAGCGTTCAGCCCGCATAATGCCGCCGAGGTCTACGTTTCGTGCGATATGAGCGAGCTGTTTCACTCTACTGATTTCGGGGCATCGTGGGGGGCGCTGGATTACCACCAGTTTCAGGGGGGAAATACGCACGGGCTTGTGCAGTTCACCAGCGATCCGAATATCATGTACAGCATCGACGGGCGGAACGATGCCACCCTACCGGTGAAGAGCACCGATGGCGGCGCCACATGGCATCCGCTTCAGTCCGATCCCACCAGCGGCGGCGCATACTATCTGTATGCCGATAACAACAGCACCAGCAATATCATCCTGACCGATTATTCCCATCTCTACGTTTCGAACAACGGCGGGACCACCTTCACGCTGAAGTATACCGGCTCGGCATCGGCGGGATGCCATGTCGGAGGCGTCTTCTTCGATGGAAGCTCCATCTATGTGGGAACCAATGCCGGGCTGCTGGTCTCCTCCAACAGCGGCGCGACGTTCGCAATCTCCCCAATCACCGGCATCCCCGCCGACGAGGCGATCGTCTCGTTCGCCGGGGCAAAGCAGAACGGCACAACCCGGTTCTTCTGCGTCACGCTCGGGACGGGAGATGTCTATCCGGGGGTTACGGGGGCGGAGCATTCAAACTATCACAGCATCTACTCGCTCGATGCCGGCGGCACCGCCTGGACACAGAAGGATCATGGGATAGCGATCGGCGATGATCCCTTCTTCGTCGCGATGGCGCGGAACAACATCAGCACGGCATATGTGGGGGGCGGAAGCGCGATGAGCGCGCCGACGGTCTACAAAACAACCGATGGCGGCGCCAACTGGCAGAGCGTGCTGAAGACCACCAACAACCTGAACGTCGCCACCGGCTGGTCCGGCACCGGGGGGGATCGCGCCTGGTCGTATGGGGAGTATGCGCTCGGGTTCGCGGTATCTCCGGTGGACCCCAACAACGTGGCGATCTCCGATCTCGGCTTTATCCATATCTCCGGCAACGGCGGAACATCCTGGCGGCAGGCATATGTGAACCAGCAGGATGAAAACCCGGCGGGAAGCCCGACGCCAACGAAGAAGGCATACAGGAGCGCGGGGATCGAGAACACCACATGCTGGCAGATCGCCTGGGCGGACAGCACGCATATGATCGGCTGCTTCTCCGATATCAAGGGGGTTGTCAGCGCCGACGCGGGGATTTCGTGGTCGCAGAACTACACCGGCCACACGCTAAACTCGATGTACCGCGTAACGCGCGATCCCTCCACCGGCATCCTCTACGCCGGAACATCCTCCGTCCACGACATGTACCAGAGCACCACGCTCACCGACGGCCGCATCGATGCTGGCAGCGGACAGGTCCTCTTCTGCGCCGACAAGGGGAAGACATGGCAGATCCTCCACGATTTCAAACACCCGGTGATCTGGGTGGCGCTTGACCCAAACAACCCGAAGCGTCTGTATGCCAGCGTGATCAACAGCACAAGCGGCGGGATCTATGTTTCGAACGATATCGACAAGGGATCGGCATCCACCTGGACAAAGCTCACCAACCCGCCCCGTACCGAGGGGCATCCGTTCAATATCATGGTGCTGAAGGATGGGACGCTCCTCGCCAGCTTTGCCGGACGGCGGACCAGCAATTTCACCAACAGCTCGGGGGTATTTATCTCCACCGATCAGGGAACCACCTGGACGGACCGCTCGGCAACGCAGATGCACTACTGGACAAAGGATGTGGTGGTGGACCCTCACGACCAGACCGAAAAGACCTGGTATGTGGGCGTGTTCAGCGGCTGGGGAGGCGCGGCGAACGGGCTTGGCGGCCTCTATAAAACCACCGACCGCGGCGTAACGTGGAAGAAGGTTCTGGATCGTGACAGGGTTACGTCATGCACCATCAGCCCGACCAATGCGGACGAGGCGTATGTCACGACGGAGATGGAAGGACTCTGGTACACGAGCAATCTCAATGCCGCCATTCCAACATTCACGCAGGTGGCCGGCTATCCATTCCGGCAGCCCGAGCGGGTTTTCTACAACCCCTACGACTCGCATGATGTCTGGGTCAGCAGCTTCGGCAACGGGATGCGGCATGGCATGGTTTCCTCGGTTACGCCGCCGCCGCCGGCACCGGCGCTCCGGTATCCGGCCAACGATTCCACCAATGTTCCCACCGCGTGGTCGCTGACCTGGAATATGATTCCGGCGGCGACGCAATATCGCGTGCAGCTCTCCGCATCGCCGGATTTCTCGGGAGCGATTATCGATCAGAGCGTCATCCCCACCACGAGGGCATTTACCGGCCTTGCGACGAAGACCAAATACTACTGGCGGGTGAAGGCGATCAACACCGGCGGGGAAAGCCCGTGGTCGGAGAGATGGAACTTTACCACCGCTGACGCGGTCCAGCTTCCGCCGTCGGCTCCGGGGCTGATCTCTCCGTCCAACGATTCCACCGGCGTTCCGGTGGCCCGCTCGCTCTACTGGAGCGCCGCGAACGGCGCGGAAACATATCGCGTCCAGCTCTCCGCCACCGCCGATTTCGCCGCCCCGATCCTCGACCGGAACGGCGTGGCGTCCACATCGCAGCTCTTCACCGGCCTGGCGGCAAAGACGAAATATTACTGGCGCGTCAGCGCCGCCAACAGCGTCGGGCCGGGCGCATGGTCGCCGGTCTGGAGCTTCACGACGATTACCGATATCCCGAATCCGCCGGAAGCTCCGATGCCGATCTCGCCGGCAAACGATTCGCTCGGCGTGCCGCTCAGCCGTTCGCTCTGGTGGAACGCCGTGGCCGGGGCCGAGGCGTACCGCGTGCAGCTCTCCACGATGCAGGATTTCTCGACCGTCCTGATTGACCTGGATGCCCGCCCAACCCCCGACGCGCCGTTTACCGGGCTTGCGGAGATGACGAAGTACTACTGGCGCGTGGCCGCGCGCAATGCCGGTGGCTACGGAACATGGTCGCCGGTCTGGAACTTCACCACGCTTGGAAAACAGGTTGGGGTGGAGGAACAGTACGATCTTCCAACGATCATGGATCTGAAATAAGCATCATCCCGGCCCGGTTTCATCTACCGGGCCGAAGACCTTCCTGGTTGACAGAAAGGCCGGATAGAGCGCGACAGCCATATCACCAATGGCGTATCGTTCCCTATCCGGCCCTATTTTTTTCCGCCCATTCTCAAACGATGAAGGCCAACGCCGCGGATGACG
>JBDSJW010000012.1:0-15128 GCA_039917235.1 Kapaibacterium sp. (SeqCode)
CGCGCCGCGGTTGCCGCGTCGCGCAATCTCACTTTCTTCCCAGCAGCGCATTGATGCCATCCATCCGCCGCCACGCCACCACGGCCAGAAGAATCATCAGCGCAAGCGGCACGGCGAAGCTTCCGCCGAGGATCGCAATATGTGTGATAACCGCGCCGACCATGACAACCGCAAGCACGACGGCGGAAATCCCGGCGAAACGCGGAATCAGCAGCCCGATTCCCGCCAGCAGTTCAAGTCCGCCGGTCAGGTAGCGGAACCATTGTCCCATCCCGACCTTCTCAAATACGCCGATCATTATCGGATCGCCGGAAACCTTGTGGAATCCCGAAAAGATGAACATCGCCGCCAGAAGAATCTGCGCGATCCAGAGGAGGATGTTGACGACTCTGGATTGCGGTTTCTCCGATGTAAATGCGGGGTTGATTGTCTCTGCCATTGTTCTTCTCCTGAATAGTTGATCAGCCGGACCATCCGGCGTGATGTTGTTTGTATTCCAGATAGTTGAGTTATAGATATTTGAATTCAAGTCATTGGCTCAATGGATTCTTGAATTCAAGATATTAGGCCAAAAAAAATCAGATTTGAGTCTCCGCGTGGTTTGCGAGCGTCGTCAACAATCCGCGGAGAGCCTCACGATCCTCTTCCGAGAGCCCGGCCATCGCCGCATGAATCGCCTTGGCATGCTCCGGAAGGATGGAGGTTATCAGCTCCCGGCCGGCGTCGGTGAGCGATGTGTGGATCACCCGCCGGTCCTCATCGCTCGCGCGCCGGGCAATCAATCCGCGCTGCTCCAGCTTGTCGATCACATATGTGGTGCTTCCGCTTGTCAGCAGGGCGCAGTTGCCGACATCACCAAGCGTCAGCGATCCCTGGCGGTAAAGATTCTCCAGCACGGAAAACTCCGTGGTGGTGATCCCACGCGACTCGATATCGCGCCGTGCCAGCTTGGTAATGGCGTAGTGCGTTCGCATCAACGTAAACCAGAGCCGAACGGATTGATCGGTCCCCGGCTCCATTTCCAACCCATTGCATATCTCTTTATCACACATCTTGAATTCAAGATAATGTCTCCGTCGGTTCCGTGCAAGCTGGGGGAGAAATTGTGAAAAAATTGAGGGACGCCCCGAAACCCGCAGAGCTGGGTCCGGAGCGTCCCGCCGCCATCGATTAAGTCCAGATGCCGATCGTCTGGTTGGTTGTCGAAAAATTGCTCATCGGCAACATCTTCAGATCTGTGTTTACGAGCTGTTGAGTGCCGGTTCTGAAATAACGATCGCTCGGGTTTTCGGGAGGGCGTTCCGGCAGAAGCGCTGAGCGAACGCAGAGAATTCCCCGCTCCGGTCGCAATCGGTGGTCTGCGCGCGCCGATTGATGAAGAGATGCGCCCGGACTGTATATTATCGGCTCCTGTCGCATCTGCGCGGTCGGTGTTGGGTGATACGCCCGTTCCGCCGTTCCGATGCCGATCAATCCCCGGATGCCAGTCTCTCCGTTGCCTATCATGATTCGTATTGTTCCCGTTACATTGTTTCTTTTTCTGCTCGGCCTGCCGGTTGCCTCGTTATCAGCAGGGCAGCGTCCGCCCCGCAGCGTGCAGCCCCGTTCCGAGGCCGATAGCACGCTTGATCTCTATATGAGCGTCCTTGGCGGGAGCCTGCATCAGAAAGCCCGTGGTGCGCTTGCTGCTGTTCCATCGCGCTCGCGGCGGCTTCTGGCGCTGAAATATTATCTCAACAGAACAGCGGCGGATATTGAGCGGAAGTGGGCGTGGTCGGGGGCGGAGGCATCGGCATATCGCGCGTCGGGGGAGTACCGGGATGCGTTGAATGAGCTGGCGGCCGTGCGGAGTTATTTCGCGGCGATGAATCCGGGGTATCGTCTGGAGCCGAAGGTGGAGATACGGAGTTTCGGATCGCAGCTTGGCAAGTGGAACAGCGTCGGCTCGATCGGTTCGGCGGGAGGGGAGCTGATCTCCGCGGCGCTCCTGTTTCTTGCGGACAGTGCTGCTGTTACCGACAGCAGCTCAAATCGGCTCTCGCGATTTATCGCCTTCCTTCAGGACTTTGAACCGAAACAGATGCCGACCGTTGCGCTTCCCGGCCTTTCGCAGCATGGACAGTTCCGCGCGTTCGATTTTCGCGTGATGAAGGGGGGGCGCGTGGTGGCCGGAACCGTGGCAAGGACCATTCCGGCGGTCTGGGATCGTTCGGGATGGACCGAAAGGCTGCGCGAGGCAATCTGCACCGCCAGCCGGAAATTCGACGGCCCACTTCCTGAGCCGTATGAACCGTGGCATTACGCATATCATCCGAAAGCGGCGGGCGAAATGCCCTGATGTGCCGCCGGGCGTTATAACAACGATACAACTGAAGCCTCCACGAGTCAGTTCTATGCTGTATTTTTCACCCGATTATGTCACGATGCGATATATTATTGAGGATTTATGATTAATGGAGCCTTCTGAACCGGATCTATCCCAGCCGAGCTTTCAGTCCTGGCCTGACCGTTTTCTGATCTTCCTCCGCGGGCTGTTCCCCGGCGGCCTTCCGCAGTCGGACTCGATCATTCTGACCACGCTGGCGCTCTGCGTTGGCGTTATCGCCGGATTTGGCGCCCACCTCTTTCATCTCCTTCTTGAACACACCGATGAGCTTCTCCGCTGGTCCGCCCGTGCCGTTGGGTCGGGCGACGGGGGATGGAGCGTGGTGATTCTGCCGGTGATCGGGGCGCTTGCGGCGCTCGGGATGATCTGGCTGTTCGCCAGGGATGACCAGAGTCACGGAACATCGGCGGTGATAGAGTCTGTGGCCCTGCGTGGGGGGCGTCTTCCCGGGAGGGCATTGCTGACGAAGGTGGTGGCGGCGGCGGTCTTTATCGGTTCCGGCGGATCGGCCGGGCCGGAGGATCCGAGCGTGCAACTTGGCGGCGTGGCGGGATCGAAGATGGGGCAGTTGCTTCGGCTTTCGGAGCAGCGAACACGCACACTGGTTGCCAGCGGCGTTGCGGGAGCGGTGGCGGCGGCGTTCAATGCGCCGATTGCCGGCGTCTTCTTTGCGCTGGAGGTTGTGGTGGGGGAATTGCAGGCGGCGCTCTTTCCTCCCGTGGTTCTGGCCTCGGTTACTGCATCGGCCGTCAGCCGGTGGCTGAACGGCAACACGCCGGCGTTCACGGTCCCATCGTACGAACTGAACAGCGCTATTCTCGAATTGCCCATGTACGCGGTGCTTGGGGTGCTTACCGCGGTTATCGGCGTGGTCTTTATCCGTCTCACGTTCGGCATCGAGGATATGATTGCGAAGTTCAAGCTCTCCCGCGTGGTGCGTGGGATTGCCGTGGGGCTGGCGGTGGGATTGGTGGGGCTGTGGCTTCCTGACGTGCTGGGCGTCGGCTATGGAACGGTGGGGAACGCGCTTGCCGGCAGGATGATCGATCCGCTTCATATCTCGCTCCTTCTTTTCTTCAAGCTGCTGCTTACGGCGCTCTGCATTGCCGTCATCGGCGTCGGCGGAACATTTGCGCCGTCGCTCTATCTGGGGGCGATGGCCGGCTCGCTTGTCGGCATGGTGGCGCATATGATGTTTCCGGGGACTCCCCCCGCCGCTTATGCTCTTGTGGGGATGGGAGGCGTGCTGGTGGCGGTGGTGCGCGCGCCTATTACCGCCGTGCTTCTCCTTTTCGAGATCACCAATGACTACCGCATCATCCTCCCGATCATGCTCTGCGTGGCGGTAAGCAATCTGATTGCGCGGATGCTCTCGGAGGAATCGGTCTACACCGAACGGCTGGCGCGGCACGGCATCCGGCTGCGCGACGGGATTGACCAGAACGTGATGGATCGTATGAAGGTGGGGGAGGCGATGTCGAAGCGTTTCGATACCGTGGCGGCCGATATTTCCATTCGAATGGCGCTTGATCTGATGACGGCTCATCACTATTACGGTCTTCCGGTGACCGACGGGGAACAGCTCTCCGGCATTATCACCACAAGCGATATCGCCCGCGCGCTGGAAAACGGTACGCCGGAGGAGACGCCCGTGCTGGCGGTTGCGACCAGAAATCCGTTGGTGGCATATCCCGATCAAACGCTTCACGATGTGATCTCGCTCTTCGCCATTCGCGATATCAGGCAGGTCCCGGTGGTTGAGCGGAACAATCAGCACCACGTGGTGGGGATGCTTCGCCGTACCGATGTGATGCGCTCATATTATGCCGGCGTTGTCGGAACCGGAGATGGGGAAATCGCGACAGCGCGAACTCATCATGCCTAGGCGGGGCAATTGATCGTGGTACAACAGGCCGGATTATTTCCATGATCGGGTTGTGATACATTGCTATTATTGATGTGCAGGGAAAATCGATTTCAGCCCTGTTTTCTTATCGCGTCGGCATGGAAAGCCGCGTAATCCTCCGTATGTTGCCGTCGATTTTTCACCCTCCCCCCGAATTATATCCCCGTTGTTCAATATCGATGGGGCGTGCATGCGTTACGCAATCATTCTACTCCTTTTCCAGATGGCATAAATATCGAAAAAATATCGCGGATGCTGTAAGCTGTGGAATGGAATGATCGTTATAGTGAAACCTCTTTCGTGAAGTCTCGTCATCAGGCTCGCCGGAAAGGTGACGATGGGTGATACAAAAATGACAGGCTGTGTCTTTTCTCTTCCCGGCTTATCCTTCAGGAACTTTCACCGTGGAAATTGCCGGCGGCCAAGCAGGGAAAATGTGATGATGCGATGGCGTGCGTGGAATGAAATGCGTGGGTTCTATTCGGTCTCCTGTCCGCGCGAAGCCGGTTGAGCCGAATTGTCCTTGCTTATGGTTCGGAAATGAAGTTGGCTGTTTTGTGAAAAAATCGACGCTTCTGCCGATCGCAAGGTTATGGCTCCGTCATAGCAGACTGTTCAACAACGATCAGCTGCAAGGCGGCCGAATCTGAGCGAATGAGGCGTCTTTTGGGACGCCGCAGTGAGCGAACAATGAAGGCCAACGCAGCAGATGACGTTGTTCAACAGTCTGATAGTGATCGGAAAGCAATCAGGCCTTTCGATGCTGATCTGAACATGCGTTGGCGCCATGTGAATCCCCCCCCGAAAATATTCCACCCCCTCGCTCCCTGATGGAGCGATTTATGTCGATCGTCGAAAATTTGATTGCCCATTTGTTCGCGTGGCGAATTATGGGGAGCCGGAGGCGCGCCACGGCCTTGCCAAAACATTGACTGAATTGCCGATCGGATCTGGCCTCATATGCCACGATCGCGTTTTCATAAACCCAAAGGAGCAGTAGTACATGAAGAAGTTACTCGCGGTTGCAATTATTTTTGCGGCAACATTCGGAATCGCGAAAGCACAGGAGAATAAACCACACACCGCATCCGGGAACAAAACGCTTCTTTTTTCGATCAACGGGTTTGGGGATTTTGGTGTTGGCGGGAGTTATGCGGGGAGTGTTCCGCTTGGGAATTCCACCGTTGACAGCCTGTTCCGGACATTGGGGGAGTTGGTGGGAACCAGCCTTATACGGCCGGTGTATGGGTTCGGCATGCGCTTCTTTGTTGCCGATAATGTTGGCCTGCGCGTTGCGCTCGGCTTCAATTCCACCAGCAATTCCACGCCCCGCGTCACCGGCACCACCACCACCACGGACAAGGATTCGCGGATGGCGTTCGGCATCTCGCCGGGGCTGGAGTTCCACGTTGCTCATGCCGGTCCGGTCAGCTTTTACACCGGTGGCGTGTTGAGCTATGCGATGAGCATGACCAGCAAGGGGCAGGATTCCACCGAGACTTCCGCTACGCAGAGCGCCTTCAGTATCAATGGGTTGGTCGGCGCGGAGTTCTACCCGTGGGAGAATGTCAGCCTTGGAGCTGAATATCAGGTGGGCGTTCGTTTTGCCTCCACCAGCTCAAAGGCCAAGGGAACAAGCACCGATGGGCCAAGCTCCACCGATATCGGAATCGCCGGCCCGATCCGCGTTGCGCTCGGCATAGGATTCTAAAAACCTTCCGGTAGCACAATTCCAACGCTTCTCATGCGCCGTCGCGACCACCTATCGCGGCGGCGCATCTCATTTCCGCGACGATGTGCGTTGGCTATCGCACCACCATCATCATTTTTGTCTCCATCCAGTCCCCCGATGTAAGCCGGTAGTAGTAGATGCCGGAGGGGATCGCCGATGCGTCCCACGCGACCGAATATGTTCCCGGTTTCATGTAGCCATTGATCGGTGTTGCCACGGTTTCGCCGCGTTCATTGGTGATTGCCAGGAGCGTGGGGCCATCAAGGCCGAGCGAGAATGTGATGGTGGTCACCGGCGAGAATGGGTTGGGAGAATTCTGTTTTAACGCATATACGCCGATGATCGGCTCGATCAGCCGATGGCTGAGGCCGCAGATGGAATCGATATGAACGAGCCCTGGCGTGGTTTCCACAAATGTGCAGGAGCTGTCGCCAAGGCGGAGGGTGAACGGCAGACGGCTGTAGACAGTATCCCCCACAAACCCGTCGATCTGAAACAGCAGCAGGGTGTCGCTGGCGTTCTCCGGCATGCCGGGCCGGCGGATTCCGTGAACCGAGATTACCCCGGCGCTGTCGGCGAGCGTATCGATGCTCCACCCCTCCGTTGCGGTGCGCGATGTCAGGAAGCCACGATGTCTGATGACGGTATTTCGATAGCCGAGCCGCAGCACGAAGTCGCTGAATGTTGCCAGCGCCGATGGGTCATCCATCAGGATCGGCACAATCAACCTGTCGCCGGGGAGGAGATGCAGATCGCGGGGGATATGGGCATGGAGCAGCCTGGTGGGATGGACGAGGACCGTGATGGAATCGATCCCCTCGCATCCGTTGAAGCTGGCGACCGTGGCGATATATGTTGTGGTGGCGGCGGGGGTTGCGACCGGGTCCGGGCAATCGGCGCAGCTCAGGCCGGTTCCAGGGCTCCAGTGATAACTTGCTCCGCCGGATGCGTGAAGTCGCACCGCGTTCCCTTCGCAGATGGCAGTGTCGCGGCCGGCATCAACCACGGGAGCGGGGAGAACCGATACGAACACGGAATCGGCCGAGCTGCATCCTCCAACGCCGGTGGCGGTGAGATGATATGTGGTTGATATCGCCGGCGAAGCAATCGGATCGGCGCAATCGGCGCAGCTTAATCCGGCGGCCGGGGTCCAGCGGTAGGTTGCGCCGCCGCTTCCGTGGAGCAGCGCTCCGGTGCCGGCGCAGATGGTGGTATCGGCCCCCGCGCTGGCGATCGGCGGAGGAACCACCAGCACGGTGACGGAATCGATTCCTGAACATCCGGCGCTTCCGAATACTTCGACATGATAGATGGTCGTTCCGATCGGCGATGCAATCGGCCGCCGGCAATCGGTGCAGCTCAGTCCTGCCGCCGGGCTCCACCGCCACGCCGTCCCGTCAGATGCCGTCAGCATGGCGTTGCCGCCGATGCAGATGATGGTATCCCTCCCCGCATCGGTGGCTGGATGCGGCGCCACGGTTACGAGGATTGAATCGATCGACAGGCAGCCTCCTGCGTTCGTTACTTCCAGGCGGTAGATGGTCGTGACAAGGGGGGATGTCACCGGATCGCGGCAATCGGCGCAGCTCAGGCCGATGGCGGGGGTCCATCGCCATGATATCCCATCGGAAGCGTGAAGCACGATCGATTCCCCGGAGCAGACCGTTGTATCCCGTCCGGCGTCCGCAGCCGGCGTGGGGATAATCGTGACCGTCACCGAATCCGTTGCAACGCAGCCGCCGACCCCGCCGATCTCCACATGGTATGTCGTTGTTTGAAGCGGCGTGGCGATCGGATTGACGCAATCGATGCAGTCCAATCCCTGAGCGGGGCTCCATCGCCACGATGTTCCGTTTGATGCGTGAAGCACCACGGATGCCCCACGGCATATGGCTGTATCATTTCCCGCGTCGGCAATCAGCGGCGGGGCCACGGTCACCGTGATCGAATCGGTTAGGGTGCAGCCGCCGGTATCCGTTACCATCACCGTATAGGTTGTGGTCCGCGTGGGGGAAGCGGTTGGGTTCTGGCAATCGGCGCAGCTCAGGCCAGCCGAGGGGGTCCATGTCCACGATGTTCCATGCGAGGCGTGAAGAAGAACGCTCCTCCCGCCGCATATCGTGGTGTCGTTTCCAAGCGAGTGCGGCGTTGGTCCATGCACATTCACCTGGACGCTGTCGGTTGCGGAGCATCCATTGGCATCTGTGATAGTGACGGTATAGGTGGTCGATGTTGCCGGCGTTGCTTTCGGCGACTGGCAGTTGGTGCAGCTTAGCCCCGTGGCCGGGCTCCAGAGATACGTTGTCCCCGGAGTTGATGTAAGCGTGGTGCTGCCGCCGGTGCAGATTGACCTGTCAGCTCCCGCGTCAACGGTCGCGGCGGGACGGATAAACACTGTCACCGAATCGACAAACGGACAACTGCCGCCGTTGGAGATTGTTACCGTGTAGGTGGTCGTGACGGTCGGTCGGGCGACCGGGTCGGAGCAGTTGGCGCAGTTCAGCCCCGCCGTCGGGGTCCACTGGTAGGAGCTGCCGCCGGAGGCGTGAAGGACAACGATGCCGCCGCCGCAGATCGTAAGGTCCGGGCCGGCCGTGGCGCCGTTGAGCGCCGGCGAATAGGCGTCGATCATGTTCGGCAGGCCAAGGCTTGACCGGCCGTAGGTGAGAGGAAAACCGCCGTAGGTAAAGACCGCCGCCGGCCCCAGCCCGTCCGGGTTGGAGATGATCCCGAGCGCGTCCTGATTGTAGACCGAGCAGTAGATCCTTCCATCGGGGCCAAGCTGAAGGGCGCCGATGCTGTTATCGGGATCGCGTGGCATCGTTTCAAACCGGGAAGCCACAATCGCCGCCTGATTCCCCGATGTAAGATTGTACTGAAAAATCCCCTGGAAATACTCCCCGATATAGAGCTTGGAGTTGTCGGGAGAGAAGCAGAGGCCGTAGCAGATCGTGCTGGCAACGGGGGACTGAATGGTGATCGGATTGGAAACGATGCCGGTGGATGCATCAAAGTCGAACATCTGCACAAGCGATGTGCTTGCAACCGCCAGCCTCTTTCCATCGGGGGATGCCTTCATAGAGCCGATGGCGAAATTCTGTGACGGGCCGTGAACGACGCCGGTGGCCGACATGACAGGAGGATCGACGCCGAGCGATGTAACTCTGTAGGCATAAAAAAGATTGTCCCCCCATCCATGCGCCAGCACCCAGTAATATCTCCCATCGCAGCTTGGTATCGCCGTCTGCCGCTCTGTCACCGGCGCTGCCAGCGGGGTGTTCCTCGCGGTGACATCGCCCAGGCCGCTATTCAGCCGCATATCTACGATGGAATATCGGAGGCCGTTCTTAAGATTGTTGTCGATCGCGTCGGTGGTGAAGATGTAGTATTTCATGGAATCGCCCGGCATCGGGACGATCAGCGCGGATTGGGTGCTGCTGTTGTGGCCGAGAAGAGGCTGGCCGATGGACATCGCAATATGATTGCGGTCCCATACCGTCACTCCATCGGTGTAGAAAAGGAGCCTGCCGGTGCGGCGATCCGCAACGCTGGCGCATCCCTCGTATGTGTTGATCAAGCCGCCGGCGATCGACACGGGAACCTTGCCATTGAAATCAATTCCAGCGCCGTAGCCGAAATACCAGATGTTGTTCTGCTTCTGCGCCCGAAGCGCCGGAGGGAGGAGCAGAAGGGCCAGTATCAGGCATCCATAGCGGAGGAAATTCATATCAGCTCCTGAGAATGATCGGGGAGATATGCCCGAATGACAACCGGACAAGGTAATGCTCGCCGGCTCCACGCACAATGTTCCGGCCGCGTGTCACCGCACCAGCAGCATCACCCTTGTGGCGCTCCAGTCGCCCGATGAAAGCCGGCAGTAATAGAGCCCTGATGGGATCGCGGAGGCATCCCACACTATTGAATACGTTCCCGAAAGCATCGGCCCATCCAGCAGCGTTGCCACCGTCCGCCCTCGTTCATCCACGACAATCAGCCGTGTGGGGCCATCCAGGCCGAGCGAGAACTCCATGGAGGTTGATGGGGAGAATGGGTTGGGGAAGTTCTGCCGTAGAGCATACTCGCCGGTGATCGGCTCGATAAGACGCTGGCTGAGGCCGCAGATTGAATCGAGCGTGAGGAGGCCGGGAGTTGTCTGAACGGAAGCGCAGCCAAGTTCCAGCGTAAACGGCAGCTCGCTCGCGATGCTGTCGCCGACAAACGCCCGCACCCCGAACATCAGCAGCGTATCGCCGATCGATGTGGTGATCCCCGCGGGTCGTGTCATCCTGATCGTCACTTCGCCGGTGGTATCCAGCCGGGAATCGACCAGCCAGCCGTCTGATGCCGTGCGATCGGTGATGGCGTTTCCGATGCGGATAATGCCGGGCCGATATGCCAGCCGGATGATGTAGACATTGCCGGCGGTGATCGCGGCAGGATCATCCACGATGATCGGCACGTTGATCGATGTGCCCGGGAGGAGATGGAGATCCCGCGGAATATGCGCGTGGATTGTGTCGCGCGGACGCACGGTGATTTGCACCGAATCGATCGCCGGGCAGCCAGTGGTGGTCGCGGAGCTTACGGTATACACGGTCGTCCGCGACGGCATCGCCATCGGATCGGAACAGTCGGTGCAGCTCAGGCCGGCCGCCGGGCTCCAGTGATAACCGCCGCCGCCGGAGGCATGCAGCGCAACGGAGCCGTCGGCGCAGATGATGGTGTCGGGGCCGGCATCGATGGGAGGGGGGATGATGACGTTCAGCGTGACCGAATCGACAGCGGAGCAGCCGGCGGCATTGGTCGCCGTGAGGATATAGGTGGTGGTTTCGCGAGGTGTTGCTATCGGATCGGGGCAATCGGCGCAGCTCAGGCCGGCCGCCGGGCTCCAGTGATATGTTCGGGCGATGTCGGCATGGAGCACGATTGAGCTTCCGGCGCAGATCACCGTGTCGCGACCGGCATCGGCGATGGGAACAGGTTTCACCGTCACCGTAACCGAATCCTCGCCGATGCAGCCGTTGGCGCCGGTGACGAACAGATGGTACGTCGTGGTTGTTCCCGGCGATGCCATCGGCGCGCGGCAATCGGCGCAGCTCAGCCCCTCGGCCGGGCTCCAGATCCAGGCGGCGCCATCCGATGCGCGCAGTTGAATATGTTCACCGGCGCAGATCACCGCATCGTTTCCGGCATCAACGAACGGGAGCGATGTCACGCTCACGATGATCGAATCGGTGGCCACGCACCCCTCCGGGCTGGTGATGACCACATGGTATATCGTGGTTGCCGATGGTGATGCCACCGGATCGGGGCAATCGGCGCAGCTTAGCGCGGTTGCCGGGGTCCATTGCCATGCCGCTCCGCTGGAGGCATGGAGGGAGATCGCGGCTCCCCGGCAGAGAGCCGTGTCAGGCCCGGCATCGGCGATGAAGGGGGGAAGTGCCGTTACGAGCACGCTGTCGGTCGCGGTGCATCCGCCCGAATCGGTGACGACGACGTGGTAGAGCGTGGTGGCGGCCGGCATGGCTCGGGGGGATCGGCAATCGGTGCAGCTCAATCCCTCGGCCGGGCTCCACTGATAGAGGGCGCCCGCGGTTACGCCGAGCGTGGCGGAATCTCCCCGGCATATCGCCACATCCTTCCCCGCATCGATTTCCGGCGGCTGGTGTACAAGGACTGTCACGGAGTCAACGGTCGGGCAGTCCGCGTTGGTATAGACGCTTACGGTATACGTGGTGGTGACGGCCGGCGATGCCGTCGGCGACGGGCAATCGGTGCAGCTTAATCCCGCCGCCGGGCTCCACTGATAGAAGGTCCCGCCGGAAGCGTGCAGTTGCGTTCCTCCGCCGGAACAGATCGCCTGGGCGGAATCGATCTGAATCTTCACCACATCGTGAGCATCCCCCACGATCATATTTGGAAGGCCCAGCGAGACGGTTGTCCTGCCGAGATCGAAGCCGGACGGTCGGAAGGTTGCCCCGATCCCCTGGACGTTCGGGCTTTCGATAACGTCAAGGCTGTTCCGTTGGATGTTCGGGCCGCTCGAGGCGTTATAGATCCTGCCATCCGGCCCAAGCTGAAGCGCCCCGAAACTGCTGTTTGTTATTGGGCGGTTCAACAGGAATCGCGAACCTCTGATTGTGACCGGATCGTTGGAGGTGATATCGTACTGATAGATCGCATTCCTGAATCCCGACACATAGAGAAGCGAGTTGTCCGGGGAGAACTCGACCCCATAGGTAAATGTGGTGTCGGGGAATGGGAGGTCGATCGGGTTGGTGATCGTTCCGGTTCGCGTGTCGAAATCGAAAAGCTGCGCCATGTTCGCGCCGGTGATCGCCACGGCCAGCTTCTGTCCATTCGGCGAGAGCTTCATATAGCCGACTGCGTAGGTCTGGTATCCCTTGTGGCCGATTCCTACGGCTGAGATCACGGGGCTTGAAATTCCATTTGCGGTGATCTTGTACGCGCGAAATGCATTATTCCCCCACTCGTGGACGATCACCCAGTAGTAGCGTCCGTCGCAGCCGAGCATGCCGGTCAGTTTTTCGGCCACGGGAGCCGTCAGCGGGACGTTCTTTCTGGTGATGTCCCCAAGGCCGCCATCGAGTCGCATATCGACGATTGAATACTGTAGTCCCTTGGCGAAGCCGCTTCCCATGGCATCGGTGGTGAAGAGATAGTATTTCATCGAATCGCCGGGCATTGGTACGATCAGCGAGGATTGTGTGCTGCTGTTGTTGCCGTTGAGCCCCATTCCGCCGGGCATCGGCGCCCAGTTGCGGTTCATGGCGCGCTCTCCATCGGTGTAGAAAAGGAGCGCGCCGGTGGTACGATCCGCCATCACCGCCGATCCCTCGAAGCTGTTCGGCAGCCCGCCGGGGATATTGACGGGCGCTCCGGGGTTGAAATCCATCCCGGCACCGTCACCGAAATACCAGATGTTGTTCCTCTTCTGCGCCTGAAGCGTAAAGGGGATAAGGAGGATGGCGATTGCCGCGTACCAGCAGCGGAATGTGAGCATTCAAGCCCTCGAAGTTGGATGGAACTGGCAATCGTAAGAAGCCGATGACGGGATACGCTCGCCCGTGTACACTTCAACAGGACGATTGCGCGCTTCGCGATATCACCGCGCGATCATCATCGTCATCGTCCTGCTCCAGTCGCCCGATGTAAGCGTGCAGTAGTACGTTCCGGTCGGAAGAAGCGATCCATCCCAGACGACCGAATAGGCGCCCGGCCGCATCGGTCCGTCGATGAGCGTTGCCACCCCCTGGCCGCGGCCGTTGGCGATCACCAGTTTCGTTGGCCCGTCCAGGCCCAGGGAGAACTCGATGGTTGTGCTTTTCGACAGTGGATTGGGAGCGTTGCCACGGAGAGCATAGACCCCGGAGATCGGCTCGATCAGCCGTTGGGTCATGCCGCAGATCGAATCGAGCCGAACCAGTCCCGGAGCGCTTTCCACCGTGGCGCACGGCCCAATCCTGGCGGCGATGCTCAGCGGCAGTTCGCTGGCGATGGTATCCCCGATGTACGCCGCGATCGTGATCCGCAGAAGCGTTTCTCCCGTTCCGGTCGGCGTGCCGGCGGGGCGTGCAATCGCGATACGAAGTTCTCCAAGAGAATCGCCGACCGAATGAACCTCCCAGCCGTCGATTGCCGTGCCTGCGGTGCTGATTGCCCTGACCCGGATCACGTTCTTTCGATATCCCATGCGGATCGTAAGCGAATCGACCGAGGCGAGCGCTGCCGGATCATCGATAATAACCGGAATGGTAAGCTCCGAGCCGGGGGGCAGATGGAGGTCGCGCGGGATACGAGCGTGGACGATTGCGGGCGGCTTGATCTCCACATTGGTCGAATAGGTGGCCTGACATCCATTGGCGTTGGTTATCGTGACGCTGTACGTGGTGCTGACCGGTGGCGTCGCGATCGGGTCCGGGCAGTCGGTGCAGCTCAATCCCTCGGCGGGGCTCCATTGATAGGTTACGCCTCCATGTGCATGCAGCAAAACGCTCATGCCGTTGCAGATGGCGGTATCGCCGCTTGCGGTCGCAATGGAATAATTGCTCGCGAAGTTCGGCAGGCCGTAGTAACAGAGGATGCCGCCAAGATCGTATCCCCTGGTCTGGTACAACGCGGCGGCTCCGGGCGCATTCGGGTTGTTGATCACGCCGAGCGCCTTCTGGCCCTGGATCGCGCAGTATATCCTCCCGTCCGGTCCCAGCTTCAATGCGCCAATCACTGAGAAGTCCAACGAATAAAGCTGGTAGGTGTAGCGCGTGGCAAGAATGGCCGCCTCGTCGTTCGACGATATATCATACTGAACGAACCCCCCGATAAGCTCGGAGACATAGAGCTTGGAGTTATCGGGGGAAAACTCGACGCCGTACGTCAGGCAGTTGGGGACGGGGGAGAGCAGGGTGATGGGGTTGGATACGATGCCGGTGTTGATGTCGAAATCCAGCAACTGCACCGTCCGGCTCTGCATCATCGCCACCGCCAGCTTCTGTCCGTTGTTCGATGCACTCAGATAGCCGGTGGCGTCGGCGTTGGGAGATGTATGAACAAGACCGACCGGCGAGATAACCGGCCTGGCGATTCCCGCGGCCGTGACCTTCCAGGCATAGAATTTATTATCGCCCCAGCCATGCGCGAGAACCCAGAAATCGATTCCGTTGCATAACCGTATTGCCGTCAACCTCTCGGTGGCCGGCGCAAGCAGGGATGCGTTCTTCGTCCTTATGTTCCCCAGCCCCCGATCCAGGCGCATGTCCACAACCGAATACTGGAGCCCGTTCCTCAGGGAGTTCTCCACGCAGTCAGCCGTGAAGATGTAGTATCTGCCGGTGCTGTCCGGCATCGGCATGATCAGCGATGATTGCGTGCTGCTGACATCCCCCCCCAGCTTTTGGCCGTTCGGCATCAGCAGATGAGCGCGGTTCCATACGTTGACTCCGTCGGTGTAGAAGAGAAGCGCTCCGGTCAGCGGATCGGCGATGGTCGCGCATCCCTCGCTGCTCTTCAACTGTCCGCCCGCCGTGTTGACGGGGGCGCCGCTATTGAAATCGATGCCGGCGCCGGCGCCGAAATACCAGATGTTG
>JBDSJW010000013.1:0-4634 GCA_039917235.1 Kapaibacterium sp. (SeqCode)
CAGACGGACGCGGCAATCTCCTCCGGCAACTCCGGTGGTCCCCTTGTCAACTCGCTGGGGCAGGTGATCGGCGTCAACGCCACCATCTACTCAACCGCCCGCACGGGGCAGGGGGCCGGATCGATCGGCATCGGGTTTGCGATTCCGATCGACAGGGCGCGGGGGATTATCGAGCAGTTGAGGAAGACCGGGAAGATCGACCGTGATTTCTGGACGGGGATGCGATACCAGCAGATCGACGAGCGCGCGGCCCGCTATTTCAAGCTGGGAACCACCGATGGCGTGGTGGTGGTGGAGCTGGCGCCGGATTCTCCGGCAAGCAAGGCGGGGCTGGAGTTCGGCGATGTGATCATCGCGATCAACGGCGAGACGGTCAAGACCGAGGATGGCGCCTCCACGCTGCTGTACGATTCCAGGGTCGGCGATACGCTCCGGCTGAAGATTTTGCGTGATGGGAAGGAAATGGAAAAAACGATCACACTAACCAGACGGCCCGGTTGATGAACGAAGCCAGCACCATCGCTCCGGACGTTGTCGCGGAGCCTGCTCAGGTGGTCCTCCCGCCGGATCTTTCGGTCCTCCGGGCGGATCATCTCGTCAAGAGCTACAAGAAGAATCGCGTGGTTCGCGATGTCTCCCTCCATGTGGAGCAGGGGGAGGTTGTGGGGCTTCTGGGGCCGAACGGCGCCGGCAAGACCACCACATTCTATATGATCGTGGGGATGGTGCGTCCCACCGAGGGGCGTGTTTTTCTCGATAACCGGCGGATCGACAATATCGCCATGTACCGGCGGGCGCGGCGGGGGATAGGCTATCTGCCGCAGGATGCCTCGGTCTTCAGGAAGATGAGCGTGGAGGGGAATATCCTGGCGATTCTGGAGTTGATCGGCTATCCCCGGCGGAAACGTCGGGAGCGGACCGATCAGTTGCTGGAGGAGTTGTCGATCACCCATATCCGCAAGAACATGGGGTACATGCTCTCCGGCGGTGAGCGGCGGCGGACGGAAATCGCCAGGACCCTGGCGACAAACCCGAAATTCATTCTGCTCGATGAGCCGTTTGCCGGCATCGATCCGCTGGCGGTGGAGGAGATCATGCAGATCATCCAGAAACTGCGGCAGCGGGGGATCGGCATTCTGATCACCGATCATAACGTCCACGAGACCCTTTCGATCACCGATCGCGCCTATATTCTTATCGACGGCAGCATCTTCCGGAGCGGCCACACTGATACGCTCGCCAACGATCCCGAGGTCCGTAAACGCTATCTTGGAGAGACATTCAAGCTGGAGCGATACGGCGGTTAGGAGTGGCTTCCGGTCGATTAGTTTTCTCGCGGGGGGGTCCGATGTTTGATTGGCATCCCCTTTTTTGTATAATTATCAAACAAACAAAACGTCCTGCTGGTAGTTCAGGATCACTGGAGGTCGGTTGGGCATCCTTGACAAGCCTTGATGGCTGTTGCCGACGATCCTGAAGCACTCACGCGGGAGAGGGTGATCGCTGATTCTTAGATAGTGGAAGGCCGCCCGCCTGGGTGGTTCGATTGGAGACCGGGGATGTTGAGGGGAAGGCCGAACGATTCGATAACAAGAGATATCCCTTTTCAATATCCTGTCGTCTTGATCTTCATAGATTACGTTTATTAGTTCCGAAAGCTCGATGGTGGAGACAATCACAGTACAGATCCATGGCTCTGAATACAAGCTCCGCGGCGATGACGCGGCTCGTATTCAGGAGGCCGCCGGGATGATCAACGAGCAGATGCGATATGTATCCAGCAAGTCTCCCACGCAGCCGATAGCAACGATCGCGGTTCTGGCGGCGCTCAACACCGCGGAACTTCTGATGACCGAGCAGGATCGTGCCGGTCGCGAATCGGGCGAGATCGTCCGCCGGCTTGACTCCCTGACCTCGACGGTGGAGGAGCTGCTGCAGCTTGAGCTTTAAGACAGATATACCTCCGGGATATTCCGGTCGAAGATCCCTTCCATTGTCGATCGCCGTGGCTGTCCGCGTTTTCCGGGCTCCCGGCTCTTCTTTGACATGCTGATGAAAGTGTGAAAGCTGCCCGCCACGCTCGTCGTGATTCGCAATAATTGAACCTATAGTTTGCGAAATTGGGAAGTTGACTCAGAACATCAATCACAGGCCTTGCTCCCGTAAGGGATGTGCCTCTTCTTGTGGAGCTTATGTTCCGGAGAATGCGCCGTTGGAAGTGAGCGATGTACTGGCAGCTACCCACCGTGTTTTAATCGAGGGTTCTAGACCTTGCCAACGGGAGATTCGATGTCTGGTGACTTCGATATCCTCGCGGCGAGCGTGCGCGGCGGTTTTCCTTTATGAATCTTTATCAGCAGTACGTCATTCCAGCGCTTCCACGATCACCCTCCCCAGTCCATCCATTTCATCAGTTGCAGTCCTCCAAGCCTCGTTGTCTCCGCCCCGAAACACGCGCGGAAAAGGGTGGAACACGATCGAGAGGTTCAATGGCATCTCTCTCGACCATGTTTAACCTTTTTTGAACCGATTCGGGAATTAGAGCAATGATCTTATGGACTCAATAATAATCTTAGTCATAATCACCGTAGTCGCCGCGGTTGCCGGGTTCGTGGCTGGCTACTTCATCAGTGTCAACAAAACCGGCACCGAGCGGGTTCGTACCGCCGATGCTCGCGCAAAGGAAATCATCGAGGATGCCCAGAAGGATTCCGAAAATGTCCTCCGGGAGAAGATGCTGGAGGTGAAGGATGAATCGATGAAACGGAAGCGCGCGCTGGAGGAGGAAAGCACCAGGCGTAAGGAGAAGCTGCAAAACTTTGAACGGCAGCTCAAACTCCGCGAAGAGAACATCGAAAAGAACCTCAATAAGAAACTGGAGACCGCGACACGGAGAGAAAAGGAGCTTCTGGTACAGCAGAAGGAGATGCAGAAGAAAGTGGAGACGGTGGAGGAGCAGAGCAAGGGGATAGAGCAGCAGCGGAAGCAGATGGATAACGTGAAGGCGACCATCGAGCAGCAGAAGAAGATGGCCGATGAGCTTCTGGCCGAGCAGAATCACCGTCTGGAACGGATAAGTGGCATGTCCAAGGAGGACGCCCGGAAGTTCCTGATCGAAAATATGGTGAACGATGCCAAGCTGGAGTGCGCCCAGGAACTGAAGACGGTGCGCGATCAGCTCAAGCTGGACGCAAAACGGGAGGCGCAGCGGGTGATTGTTCAGGCAATCCAGCGGACTGCCTCCGATCACTCCGTGGAGACCACGGTTTCGGTCGTCAACCTGGCGAGTGAGGATATGAAGGGGAGGATCATCGGTCGCGAGGGGCGGAATATCCGCGCCTTCGAGGCTGCCACGGGGATCGACGTGATCGTGGACGACACGCCGGAGGCGGTGATCATCTCGGGCTTTGATCCATTCCGTCGCGAGGTGGCGAAGATCGCGCTGGAGCGGCTGATGCAGGATGGCCGCATCCACCCGGCGCGCATCGAGGAGATCGTGGACAAGGTGCGGAAGGAGCTGGAGGAGGAGATCATCCGGGTGGGAAACAACGCCTGCCTGGAGCTTGGGATCAACAACGTGCACGCGGAGATCATCAAGCTGATCGGCCGGATGAAGTACCGCTCCAGTTACGGGCAGAATGTGCTGAGCCACTCGATCGAGGTGGCCTATCTCTGCTCGATCATGGCGCGCGAGCTTGGCCTGGATGTCAACCACGCCAAACGTGCCGGGCTGATGCACGACATGGGAAAGTGCGTGGACAGAAACATCGAGGGGCCTCACGCGCTGCTCGGCTACGATATCGCCAAGCGGTACAAGGAGCATCCCGTGGTCTGCAATGCCATCGGCGCGCATCACGAGGATATCGAGATGGAAACGCCGATCGCCGTGCTGGTGCAGGCCGCCGATGCCATCTCCGGCGCCCGGCCGGGGGCGCGAAGGGAATCGCTGGAGGCGTATGTGAAGCGGTTGGAAACGCTGGAAACGCTGGCGCGCTCCTTTGAAGGGGTCGCCAAGACCTACGCCATCCAGGCCGGTCGCGAGGTGCGGGTGATGGTGGAGCCGGACAGGGTGGATGATCTTTTTGCCGATCAGCTCTCGCACGATATCGCTCACAAGATCCAGCAGGAGATGGAATATCCCGGTCAGATCAAGGTCACGGTGATCCGCGAGCGGCGTTCGGTCTCCTTCGCAAAGTAACTACTGAAGTACATAGTGCCGGTCGTTGCGTAACCAACGGCGGGCGCGGACTAACCAACCGCGGGGCGGGGAGATCGAACTCCCGGCCCCGCCGGATATTCACGATATGCACAGGCGAAACGGTTTCATATTGCTTGGCGTGCTTGGGCTGGTGGCCGTGGCGATGATAGTGGTCCATATCGTGGTGTTCCGGCGGCAGGGCTACTTCGGCATTTCCGGGCTGGGGATGACCGCCGTGGCGCTGATGTTCCTGAACCGGCGCTGGCTGCATCCAAGCGCTCCGGCGCTGCCACGGAGGATGCTGCTGCGAAGCCTGCTGATTGGTGGGATGATCGGGCTCTCCTTTACGTTCTTCTTCGGCGCCCTGATGTCGGCGCCCTGATGTCGGCGCCCTGATGTCGGCGCCCTGATGTCGGCGCCCTGATGTCGGCGCCCT
>JBDSJW010000014.1:0-3830 GCA_039917235.1 Kapaibacterium sp. (SeqCode)
CTGCACCGCCACCGAATTTCATACGCGGCATGCTGAAGGTAATTCCCCCCGCGTACTCGGTGAGCCGTGAATGCTCGCCCGTGTTGCCGGCATTGTTATCAGGCGGATTCTTCATCGAGACATATCCCTTCAGCAGCAGGGCCGCCGTCTCCGGCGGGGCATCCCCCGGGATACGGAGATCGATACGTATCGTCTCGATCCGAAGGAAACTCTCGAACGTCCCACCATCGACCGTGAAATAGAATTTAATCCCCTCACCACGCGCATCCACTCCCCCCGTCCCCGTCTTCAGCCCCCCATCGAAGCCAATGAACTTGTACTTGCGCCCCCCCTGCTGATCGCGCCCGAAATGGATTGCCGTCACCGAAAGTTCCACCGGCCCGAGCTTGAGAGGCGTGATCTTCGGCAGCACAAAGCTTCCCCCCTGAAAATCGAACTCGCCGTTCGACCAGATAACCAGCTTCTCGATATTGACCGGCTCCCTGATGAAACGACCAACCACGGGCACCTCGGCCGTGATATCCAGCACACCACCGATCTCGAGAAACCAACGCCCATCCTGCGAGCCAATGGCGACGCCGTGAAAAGTGAAGTTGAATACAGGATCGATGCCGATAGAGAGCGACGCAGCATTGGCATCCAGCGTTGCCCCCACACGGAAGCCATGTTCATCGATGGTGATCTGCACGCGGATATCAACGGGATCACCATTGCCGCCAAGTGGAGGAATGGCAAGCGTGCCCTGGATATCGGAGTGGATAATAGCCCCTTGTTGGAACTGGATATCGAACCGATCGAGCTTAATGCCGAAGCCAGGATGGGCAGGCTCCGTCAAAGTGGCCTCGCGCGTGCCGAAGTAGGTTTCCAGAAAGGGTTCTGCTGTTGTACTGGTAAAGCTAAATGTCCCCGAGAGCCCACCGGTACCGATCAACACGTTCGTTGCAACGATGCGCGCGCGATCGTTTGGATCCGATGGTCGTTCGTTCTCCGGCTTTGTCTTCCAGAATTTCGGAAGCTGGATCTCCGCCTCGCCAATGTAGACACCAACGAAGTCCGGGCCGCGACCGTCGGCGGCGGCTTCGGAGATATTAGTGGTAGTACTGAGGTCAAGCTTGACCTCAGTAAAAGAGATCACCAGCCCTGTATCGCCGATCTGCGATGGAGTCAGCGTTCCGCTTACCCAAGCATCGAACCCAATCCCCTTGGCTGTACTGAAGTTCAGTACAGCGTCGGCGAACTTTAATATCGACTTTACCGACTCATCTGGTTCGACACCTACGGATACCCCTTGTTCGAAACGAATCGGCTTAAGGATAGATCGAGGGAACTCAACTGCGGCGGTGAGATAAAGCGACGCGTCAATCTTGGGAATGAGGAGGTTTTGGACGTACTCCGATATCGATTCCCCATCAAATAAAGGCCGAAACAGCTGATCAATCTTCTGCAACTCCCCTTCGAGATCATTCTCACCATCGAAGAATACCTTATAGATCGCCTCAAGCGCCGGTAAGTGAGCCAGCTCCTCAATCCTGTGTGTTATATAGGCAACCTTCTGCACAGCGCTCATAGCAGGATCATCGGGGATCTCGATATTCGGCGAGCCCGGCGGAAGATTGAGCCGTGTGTTCACCTGCTGGACGAAAGTATAGAGAGAGCCCGCAGTAAGGTTGTCGATCGCAGATTGGACAACTTCTTGGACGGCATGGCTCATTGAGCGTGCGATGAGTGAAAAGATCGCTTTGGGATCGAGGAGAAACTCTTGGAGATCGAAGCCACGGAATACGTCAATGATCCCCCATTCGTAGCCAACAGTGATCGGTATCCTAGTGAGCTTCGACGGCGGTTCTTGCCCCAACGGCAGCGGGGTGTTGAGCGACAGAATGAGATCAGTCCCAGGAAGGGTGAAGGCAATCTTTCTATAAGTAAGAATTGTGAGGCTATAAAACTCCCGTCCGCCTGTACTGCTTCTTGAGTATTGTAGATCAGTAAAGAATAGACGGTCCAGCAGATCACCGAAGATATCCTGTATAAAATCGAGTTGTGGCGGAAGACTGCCGATATTGATCAGCGACGACAGCGCGGGATAATATGATTCTATGGTGCTCATACGCTAATCGCAATTATGCGCGAGATGCCCACGCATGGAATAATTGATGAATTATAGGCACGTCTGTAAGATGTCACCCTCAGACGTGCGTGGTGAGGCTTTGCATCGTTCCGCGACGGCGTTGCAACACGCCGTCGCGGAGAGACGATCAGCGCTAGATGTTATCCAGTGCGCGTTCGATTGTGGTCTTAACTTCGTTAAGGATATTAATGGCGGATGTAGAGGCAGGACCGCTTGATCCTATTGCCGGAAGATCGAGATGACCGATCACGGTTGATGATATTCCACCTCCAGATGGTGAATGCTCACGGAGATGAGCAAGCCGATAGAACAATTCATTTGATAGATAACTCCCACCAGAGCCGCGAATCGCCACACCCGTTGGCGTAATATCAGCGTTGGATTCGAGGTTATCCGCATCACTATCGATTCCCGGCCGCGATACATGCGTAGTATCTGCCGACGATAGAAACGATTGGTCGTAAAAGAAACTCTGTGAAGGCGTGGCGCTCTTTCTCCCAGCCATAATCGCTGTGACAGGGAGGCTCATAGGATAGAATTCCTTCCAATCAGTACCCACGCCTACGACAATGGTCGATTTACGGTCGTCATTGTCTGGGAGTGCGCCGGTCCGGCGTCGACCGGCGAAGCGTTCGAGACTGTAGATGCCATGCTCACCATTCATATTGGTGGTAAGAATCATATGTGCCCTATTATCACCATGCATAAATGGCGCGAAGAGTTGTTCGATCATTCCATCATCGAAATCAGCATAACGCACTGGAAGGATAAGGCTGTGAATGACACCTGTCGTCGTGCTGCTTTGAACTGATTCGCCATGCAGGCCAAGTGCTATAATGCCCGAGATATTCGCATTTGTAATTCCGGCACCACCAAGCCCATATGGATCAAATGCGACAAGAAGAATTTTCTTTACATCAGGAGTGTTGTTACTGAATTCCGCATTAACAAACCCGCGTGTGTTTTCCTCGAGCAAACGCACCAGCGTATTCCGTTCGGCGGAGTTCTTCAGCAAACGCGGATGTCGCTTCAGTGCCTCAGCCATTTTGAGACGAGCCCAGTATAGTGTACGGTCATCACAGTATCCATTGGGCCTGTATGTACGGGCGTCGTCCCAGAGCTGGCGCGCAGTAGCAGTAATTGCTAGGGCAAGCGCTGAAGCAGCATCAGGGTCATCAGGTATAGTGGAAATATTCACGGCATTGGTGAAGGCATTAATTCTCCCCTGTATTGCCGTAGCAGAGGCAAGAACTGTCGCTGGCTCCGGGCGATGGGCTCGAAGTTCTTCGTGCGTCGGTGTATAGGTAGTCGGAAAGAACTGTGGAAGATCAAATTGCCCAGAGACGAACACAAGGCCATCGCGTGAATAGACAAGAATTTCCGATAACGGCTCTACATCAAAGCTGCGGAAAGTATCCTTATGAAGTCCCCGCACGGTCACAGCGAAACGACGGTATGTAACCCCACCCGATTCGAATTCCTCCCCCTGATCAGGTTGCTGCTCAGTCAGCACTACGTTCATCCCATGATAGGGACTTAGGACAACCGTTGCGGCATCTGCCAGTAAAGCACGCTCCTGCGCCGAAATGCCAAGCAACATGATTCCCTCGCGCACCGTACCACTATCCTTCGGTTTCAATGAGTAGAGTTTCATTTTAGGATGTGGGTCATCAATCACCTCTGCTGTCTCCAGATCATATTG
>JBDSJW010000015.1:0-19092 GCA_039917235.1 Kapaibacterium sp. (SeqCode)
GGATGGTGCCAACGACAGTGTGGGCGCACAGAGCGGCCAGCTCCGGCTCCATCGGCCTGAGGTCGAGCGCGAGGATGCTGTACTTCCCCTCCTCGGCGAGCCGCTGAATCAGGCCATGGCCGATCTCTCCCCCCGCGCCGGAGATCATCAAAACAGGTTTGCGAATCATAGGATGTTGTCTATAACGGCCGATCGGCATTCACGATCGGATGATAATGGTTGATGTCCTCTTATCAGACTGTTGAATTACTTCCGATGCTCAGACTGTTCAAGGAGGAGCAGCCGCAAGGCGGCCGAATCTGAGCGAATGAGGCGTCCTCCCGGACGCCTCAGTGAGCGAACGATGAAGGCCAACGCCGCGGATGACCTCCTTCAACAGTCTGTTATGGCTCCCCCCGCCGGACTTCAAAGCGCTCAAACCGCTGCTCCTCCAGCTCCTCCACAATCACCCTGTCCACGCGGGCGCCGCCGGGGCCAATCCCCACCTGCTCCCTGAACGCGTCAAGGTTCTCCCTCTTTCCGGACGCAACAATCTCCACATCCCCGCCGGGGGTGTTCCGTACCCAGCCGGTGATGTCGAACGCCTCGGCGATTCTGGTAGCGAAGTACCGGAAACCGACCCCCTGCACGCGACCGCGGGCGATATATTTTCTGGTTGCCATAACGAGGCGGCAAATATCACACATCGGGAGCGGAAGGCAAAAAAGTAACCGCGGAGGGCACGATTTCTCACGTGGCCCGGAGCGGGGCGATGGCTGAATCGCGATTCCTTATTTACCGGCGCGTGGCAATCCATTCGTTCAGCAACGCCAGATAGTTCTCCACCCCCATCGTTTCGGGCACATCGGTATGGACGGCGCCCGGCACCGGCACCAGCCGCTTCGGCTCGTTCGCGTTTCGGAAGACAACCACGCCATTATCCCGGTAGCGGACGAAATCATCATCCTCCCCCTGCATCAACAGCAGCGGCACATGAACCTTCGCGATCTCGCTCGCGTTGTCGAATGTGCCGTCCGTCAGCCAGCGAGGGGGAATATCCAGCCCCGAGGAGGATTGCGTCAGGGAATTTGCCGAGGCGAACGGCGATTCGGCGATCAGCGTCAGCGGCGTGATCCTCTCGGCGGCAAGGTGAATGGAGACAACATTGCCAAGCGAATATCCGTAGAGGATAAGCGAATCGGCGGGCACCCCTTTCGTCCGCGTCACGAAATCAAGCGCAGCCTCCCCATCCTCATATAGCCCCTCCTCCGACGATGTCCCCTCGGACATCCCAAACCCGCGATAATCGAAGATGAGCACGTTGACGCCAAGCCGGTGAAGGTACATCACCCGATCCCAGTAGTTATCGATATTGTGCTTGTTCCCGTGGCAGTAGAGCATTGTAAGGCCGGGCCGCCCGCCCCCCGAACGAACCCAGTACCCATAGATCCGATTGCCGCCGCTCATAACGCTCATCGGTTCGATCAGCGAATCGGGGATCGTATTTCCCGGAAGAGAATAATGGTCGAGCTTTTCTGTATTAAAGAGAAACCCGTCCATCTCCATGCAGCCGGATATCAGCAGAAGAAGCAATGGAAGAACGAGGAGATAATTATATCGCATTGATTGTCACCGCATTATGTCATTGAGGAATGTTCAGACACGAGTACCGGAATGGAAATAGAGCGGAGATTCATTATCGCCGCATTTATCCGACGATATTCCGAAAGGCCGCAAGAATTGCCGCATAATCATTGGCGAGAATAAAATCATTATACCCATCCCCGAAATGATTCCGAAATTTCGCCATCGCCTCGCCGATCGCCTTCCCCTCCAGCCCGAACTCCTCGATAATATGCCGGCCGTTGAACCGTGCCGACACATCCTTCCGCAGGCTGTGCTCCGCCTCCAGCCTCGCTATTTCCTCGCCAAGGTGTGATTCCGGGAATGCCCGCTCCACCATCGCTATCGTTTCCCGGTGCGATGGGCGTGGAAAATCCGGTGTGGCATGACCGCGCAGCCATTCATCAAAGAGCTGAACATTGACCCGTTTATTATCCCTGACCCTGACATCGTTCGACATATATTTCGGATCGCAGCATTCTCTGGAGAATTTTTCGGATGAGGCGATAAACCGGAAGACATCATCCATCGTTGAAAAACCGCGACGATGCCATTCATAATCATACCCCATCATCGCAAAAATCCGGGAGACATCCTTGCTGATGAAAATATCATCCAGCCGCACCGATGTTCCCTCGGCAAACAGCGGGTAAAAAAGTCCGCGCGGCGACCATTTTAGATGCCAGAAGCGATAGATACGGCCGACAAGCACCGACAGATCGTTATACGAATACCAGGCGGTGGCGATATCCCGATCCTCCGGCCGGCAGACCACCAGATCCACCTGAAGGTCATTGAAATTAAAGCTCCAGACATCGCCGTTACGGACTATCTCGGCGGCGCCAAAATCCTCCTTCAGCGCATCACGCAGATCGCGGGCAAATTCCTCGGCATCCGGCGGGAACACCAGCAGATCAAGATCGCCGTGCGTTTCCTTGGTGGAGAACCATTTCACCGGCCGCGCGCCGATTCCGGGAAAACGCGCCTCCAGCCGTTCCCGCGCCAGCTCGATGGCACGTTCCAGCTCCGCCGTGCTATAGCGTCGCGTCTCAACCGTCTTCAATGCATTGCCGCCCATAATCGCGATAGAGTTCGGGAATGTTGTTCGAAAGGATCGTTGTTTTGCCGCCCGTGCGTTCAATTCATCAGCGGATGTTCTTCTCCCCACGCGCAAGAGGGAGAAAATATTATCGGCGTGCTTGCGTGTTACCGTTATGCTCGGTAAGTTCGTTTGTCTTACCCCGACTTCCGTTCCCCAAGAAATTATATTTCCTGCTAGTAGGACGCTCTCGTCTAGACCGCGAGGCCCGGCATCCTATAAGTAGGCATGAAGCCTCCGCTGCGTTGAGTATGCGGAGGCTTTACTTTTCACCCTCCCCACCTGCATCCCTCGGCTACCGCAGTTCCCACTCGAACGCCACAAACGGCGCGATTGCCCCATACCCGCCGGGATGCGAATATTCAGCCGCCAACTGGTCCGATCTGACATTGACCGCCTGCCACCGAAGCTCGGTATAGAGCCGCGTCCTTGCTCCCAGATTCCAGCGATACCCAATGGCCGGGGAGAGAATAACAGCCACGGCGGCTGTGTCGTACGTCTGGCGGGTAAGAGGAATTGTGAGATCAAGCCCCGTGAAGATCAGCCCCGGGCCAAGTCGCCAGGCAGCGGTCGATGTCAGCGTCGGCACGATACGGAAGCGCTCATCGATATCCCTCTTCAGGCTGGCAAAGGCGGTAAGCCGCGCGCCAAGAGCGAGCGTCGGCACCGGGCCATCGTTGATCACCGGATACCATGTCCCCCCTGCATCAACCCCGGCAAGGCTGTAGGCAAGCGACAGGAGATGAAGATTTCCGCTGATATCGATCCGGTCATCCACGCCGTAGTTCGCGCCGACGGTCAGATACGGAATCGGTATATGCGTCCCGAACGCCGCCACAATCGGCCCTCCCAGCCCCGCATTCATATCCAGATTCCCCTTCCCTACCGGCTCCAGCGCGGTGTGCGCCGCGCAGCCGGCAACCACGCACGAAATCATAAGGGCGGAGATAAGACGGATGGAGGATAATGTTTTCAATAGCGTATGGGTTTGGGCTGAGATGACATGGCATGGCATGACGGACCATTGGTCGATATCGGCAACACCTATCGCACGGAATATCCGTTAACGAAAAACCGGGTGGCGGGGAAGGCGGGAAGCGTCTTGGTATCGGTTGGCGATCCATTGACCATGCCGCCGTTGTTGGGAAGATTGCGCGGCGTTGCAAAGACTTCCGCCTCAAAACGGGAGCCGACCGAAAGCCCCGGATAGTTCTCCTTCAGCTTCGGATAGAGCGCGGCGGTCTGCCCCAGCGTAAATGTGAACGTCATCGCCACCGACTCCCCCACCACCGGCAGAGGCCCGCGTATCATGCCGCCACGAGCGATTGAATCGATATGCACGGTCGCCTCGCATGGCGCGCGCGAACATGGCGAGTTCGGCAACTCCGTTTTCAGCATCGGGTTGATCGCGGTGATAGTCCCAACGATCAGCACGGAGTTCGGCTCACGCTGTTTGGCGGGGGGCTTCACCGCCGTGGTCTCGCGTGCAAGGCTATCCGCCGCCGCGCCGCCGGTGTGGGTCGTGGAGCAGGCGCAGAACGCAAGCGAAGCAACAAGAACGGCGAGAAAGAGAGACTTCATGGAGATAGTCCGAAATGATCGTTGTCGTTATCGCTGTCGTCGTCGTTGTCGTTGTCGTTGTCGGGGGACGTTTCAAACGTCCCCTTACAGCAAGCGTCCGGCTATGCCGTCGGCTTTTTCTGGCACAGCTCCACCAGCACGCCGTTGAAGCTGGATGGATGCACAAACGCAATCAGCATATCGTGCGCCCCCTCGGTCGGCGTTTCGTTGATCAGGCGGACGCCGGCGGTTCTGAGCCGGTCCAGCTCCGCTGCCACATCATCCACCTCGAACGCGATATGATGGATTCCCTCCCCGCGCTTGGCGATGAACTTCGCGATCGGCGATGCCTCATCGGTTGGCGAAGTAAGCTCTATCACGGCATCCCCCACCGGATAGGAGGCGATATCAACCCGCTGCTCCGCCACCGTTTCACGATGCGGATGATCGTTCCCGAAGAGCGCCGAATAGCGCGCCACCGCCTCCTCCAGCGAGCCCACCGCAATACCGATGTGTGATACCTTCATCGATTGAAATCCGAAAAATGAAAAGCCGTTGATCGATTCACATGCTCCGCAAAACCCCGTCAGCACTCCCCGGCCGGCTCGCTCCGCCGCGCAAATTCGCGGTCAACGTGCGCAAGCTGATCCACCGTGTTGATCCCCTGCACCTCCCCGAAATCGGCGGAGGTGTGGGCGGCGATCGGGCGACCCTGATCGCGGAACCAGCCGAAGACATCGGTGAGATAGTATTCGTGCTGGGCGTTGTCGTTGCGGAGCTGGGCAAGGGCTTCGAGAAGGTCGAGCGAGCGGAAGACGTAGATGCCGGAGTTTATCTCATCAACCGCCCGCTCTTCCTCACTTGCATCCTTCTGCTCCACGATGCGCGCCACCGATCCATCATCATTTCTGATGATCCGCCCGTATCCCGTCGGATCGGGGGCAATCACCGTAAGGACGGTGGCGACCGCGCCGGCCGCAGTGTGATGCGCGCGGAGGGCAAGAATCGTCTCGCCGCTGAGGAGCGGAACATCCCCCGAGAGGATCATCACGTCACCATCGAAGCCTTCCAGCAGCGGCGCCGCCTGCATCACGGCATGGCCGGTGCCAAGCTGCTCCACCTGCTCCGCGAACTCCACGGCGCCGGGGAACGCTCCCGTCAGATATTCCCGCACCGACTCCCTGTTATGGCCGATGATCGCTATCACGCGCACGGCATGGCACTCCAGCGAGCGGGCCACCACATGATAAATCATCGGCGCGCCGCCGACCGGGAACATCACCTTCGCCATCGACGGATTGTTCATCCGCGTCCCCTTGCCGGCCGCCATGATCACCGCCGCCAGTTGCTCCTGCTTCATATTATCGAAATTGATTGATCGGAATCGGAATTCACGAAACTACGGAAGTGATCGATTTATCCCCCCGTGACGGGGCACAAACGACGCGAGCCCTCACCGACTTCGGCAAAGGCTCGCGGAAAGAATTTCATGATCGATATCGCGCTAGACGGTTACATACCGCTGGCCGGCAAGCTGTTCGTGGCTTTTGGAGACGATCCGGTTGTTCCGGTCCACATGCACCACGGTCGGCTTGTAGGCCCGGGCCTCCTCATCGCTCAACTCAGTATAGCTGATGATGATGATCTGATCCCCCACGGCCCCCTTGCGGGCGGCGGCGCCGTTCAGGCAGATTATCCCGCTCCCCGGCTCCCCGGCGATCAGGTAGGTCTCGAACCGCTCGCCATTGTTGTTGTTCACCACGGCGACCTTCTCATAGGGAAGAAGATCGGCCGCTTCGAGGAGATCGGAATCGACCGTCAGGCTCCCCTCGTAGTTGAGTTCCGCCTGCGTTATAAACGCGCGGTGGATCTTCGATTTGAACATAAAACGGGTCATCGGCTGGCTCGGAGTAGTTATCCAGGTGATATGATTGCGATGCCGTTCCGGGCATCGAGTCCGTTGCCGGACACACTGTTTGGGATCTTCAGGGCCTTTTCAGGGCACGCTTCTCATCAACCCTAAATTCGGCCCCCGGCGGAGACGAAAAAAGTAAGAGTTGATTGCAGCGGGTTCGCGCCGGATCACCCCTCGACGGCGCCCATCACCATGGTATCGATCAACCGGGTCCGCCCAACTCTTCCGGCGAAGATGCCGAGCAGCTCGCCCCCCTCCACGCCATGCTCGAACGTGCGCGGGTCGATGATATCGGCATAATCCAGGACGATCACCGGCGATAGCGCCGCGCGCATCAGGCGCTCCGCCTCATCCACCGTCGCGCCGCCGGCAATGGCATCGCGGGCGACGCCAAGAGCACGGGAGATGGAGAGCGACTCCTCCCGCTCCTCCGGCGAGAGATAGACATTGCGCGAGCTCATCGCCAGCCCGTCCGCCTCACGCACCGTATCCTCCACGATCAACCGGACACCGTAGCTCAGATCGCGGATCATCTGCCGGATCACCGCCGCCTGCTGCGCATCCTTCCGCCCGAAGACCGCCACATCGGGATTGATGATGTTGAAGAACTTCGCCACGATCGTTGCCACGCCGCGGAAATGAGTGGGACGGAAGGCCCCCTCGTACTTCAGCGCAAGCCCATCCACCGTGACGTAGCTGGCGAAGCCATCGGGATAGATCTCATCGTGCCGGGGGAGATAGAGGATATCACATCCGGCATCCTCCAGCTTCCGCCTGTCCCCGTCGGGATCGCGCGGGTAGGTGGAGAGATCCTCCCCGGCGGCAAACTGCGTCGGGTTGACGAAGATCGTGGCGATCACCACATCGGCATCGCGCCGCGCCCGTTTTATCAGGGCCAGATGTCCATCGTGGAGATATCCCATCGTCGGCACCAGCCCTATCCGCTTCCCCTCGCGCCGGAGGGCCTCGCACATCAGGCGGATCTCCGCCAAGCTCTCAATCAGCTTCATCGATAGAGAATCCGTGGTTGATAATCCGCCGGGGAGGGTCACAGGATTCGCTTCCCCATCGCCGAGGCCACCAGATCGGCGGCAAAGAGCGCTCCCTTGTTCATATCGTCGAGAATCGGGTTTACCTCCGCCACTTCCAGCGATCCAAGGCCGCCGCGCTCCGCGATCATCTCCATGATCAGATGCGCCTCGCGGTAGGTAAGCCCCCCCGGCACCGGCGTTCCAACCCCCATCGCCACGCTTGGGTCAACGCTGTCCAGATCGAACGACACGTGAATATGATCGGTCCGCGCACGGAGGAAATCGAGCGATTCCTCCATCACGCGATGGATGCCAAGGCGGTCGATATCGGTCATTGTATACGTGGTCACCCCCTGCTCGCGGATGATCTTCCGCTCCCCTTCATCCACCGACCGAAGGCCGATCATCACGATGTTGGTGGGATCAAGTTTTCTGAACGATCCGCCGACCGCCGAAAGCTCCGGCGCGCCGATGCCGATCGAGGCGGCCACCGGCATGCCGTGGATATTGCCGGATGGCGATGTGCCCGGAACGTTGATATCGGAGTGGGCATCGATCCAGATCACCCCCAGCCGCTTCTTCGCGTCACGGCAGTAACCGGCCACGCCGGCGATGGTGCCGATTGCCATCGAGTGATCGCCGCCGAGGACGAGGGGAAACTCCCCATCCTTCAGCACCCGCTTCACTTTCCGGGCAAGCCGCTCGCACGCGTGGGCGATCTCCGGGAGATATTTCAGATGCGGATCAAGGATCTTCAGCACCTCCGGCACCTGCACCTCGATATCCCCCTCATCGATCACCGTATAGCCAAGCGCCCTCAGCTTCTCGTCGATATCGGCGATGCGGAGCGCCGATGGCCCCATGTCCACCCCGCGCCGGTCGGCGCCGAGATCCATCGGAAAACCGACGATGTGGATATTCTGGCGCCTGGCGTTCTGAGGTCCGGCCTTTGCGCGGCCGGCCTTCCTGGCTCCCTGCTCCTTCTGCATAACATCTCTTTTGGTTGAACGAAAATCCACCTGTTATGCTTCGAAAAGCTCGGTGGCGGGCTCGGTCTTCAGTGCCGGAACCGCCAGTGACGGAATCGGCATCAGCGAGATAAGCCGTGAAAGTGTGTCGCGCAGCTCCTTGCGATGAACGATATGGTCCACGAAGCCATGGTCAAGCTGGAACTCCGAGCTCTGGAATCCCTCGGGGAGCTTCTTCTTGGTCATCTGCTCAATCACGCGAGGCCCCGCAAACCCAATCAGCGCCTTCGGCTCCGCCAGGATCACATCGCCAAGCATCGCGAACGACGCCGTAACGCCGCCGGTGGTCGGGTCGGTAAGGACCACGATATAGGGGATGCGCTCCTCGGCCAGCAGCGCAAGCTGGACGGAGGTTTTCGCCATCTGCATCAGGGAGATCGCCGCCTCCATCATCCGCGCCCCGCCTGATGCGGTGATCGCCACAAGCGGTATCCTGTCGCGCCGCGCAAGATCGACGGCACGGGCGAACTTCTCCCCGACCACCGAGCCCATCGACCCGCCGATAAAGCTGAAATCCATGATCGCCATCGCCAGCCCGGCCCCGTTGATCGTTCCGGTCCCTATCCTGATGGCATCATTCAGCCCGGTCCGCCGCCGCCCCTGCTCCACGCGCGTCTTGTACGGCTTCTCATCCACGAACTCCAGGGGATCGGTGGAGATAAGGTCGGCCGCGCTCTCGGCAAACGAGCCGGGATCGAGGAGGAGGGTGATATACTCATCGGAGCCGATCCTGAAGTGATGATTGCACTTCGGGCAGGTGAAGAAGTTCTCTTCGAGATCCCGTTTATAGATCAGCTCACCGCAGTCGCCGCACTTTGCCCAGAGGCCGTCCGGCATGTCACGTCCCTGCTGATCCTCGATGTTCTTTTTCGTACGATTGAACCAGGCCATATGTCGATCCGGAAATGATATTCGGAATGAAGCCGATCGGTTGCGCTCCATCATCCCGCGATGCGGAAACCGCATGCGCGGCGTGGAGAACGCCGGAAGAGTTATCTCCCCGCCTTCTTCCCCTTCTTCGGGGTAAGCACGGGGGTGTAATCGCTAATATACAACGGCCGGATATCCTCGGCTGCCGATCCGGCCCCCCGATAGCTCAGATAAAGCCCCAGCCGTCCGATGGCCGCGGCCGTCAGCCGCTCGGAATCGACGGCGATGTTGTCGCTGCACGACGCATCGATCAGCGATGCGCCCGGCCCGGCGGCAAAGACATTCTCATCGAGAAGAGGGGGAATCTGGCTTGTCGGGATCGTCTTGGTCTCGGTAAGACGGTTGAACTCCGGCGTGATCTCGTACAGCCCGGCATACAGCCCGCCGCGCCCCGCCGATATCAGGGAGATCACGCGCGACCGATGGCTGACGTTGCCGAGATAGCGGACATCGAACGCGATGGCGTCCAGCGTCGGCACGGGGATGATCGGGGCTCCGGTTGCCAGCGATACGCCGATGGCGAAGCTCATGCCGATGCGGATGCCGGTGTAGGAGCCGGGGCCGACGGAAACGGCGAGCGATTTTATATCGCGCGGCTTCACCTCCGTGGCCTCCAGAAGCTGCTGATAGAGATGCGCCAGCAATCGATCATGCGATCGCGGCACCTCCACGTGAAGCTCCCCGCGAAGTGTATTCCCATCGAACAGGGCAACGCCGCACGTATCCCCGGTCGTCTCAATCGCGACAAGCATGAATGATCAGATCCACATGAAAGATGTTCACTATCAACCCAGTTGCTGAATATAAGCAGCATGGCCGGTTCACAAACCGCCGCGAACGAATTGCTACCGTGAACGCCGGCCGATGGGGCTTATCCGATAGACCGCCCCCCACCCCGGCTCAAGCCAGTCCAGCGGGATCGGCTCCCCCGGAACCGCCTCACGAGCCGGCCATTCGGCTTCGTGACCGACTCTGGAGATCATCAGCCCCCCCGCGTTTTCCCTGAACCGGATCACCGGCCGCCGGACATCGATGGCCCCCAGCCCCGACCGGCCGCCGCCGAACTGTTGAGCGGCCGTATCATATGTCCGTTCGTCCACCGGCCAGCAGCGTCTGTTGGTGATGATCAGGTAGCTGGCTCCATCGTCCGACTGAAAACGGCTGATCTCCAGGTAGGTCTCTCCGCGCGGATCGATAGCCGTGGAATCGAGATAGCGTTTGCCTTCCCTGGCGTGACGCCGTGCCTGCACTGCATAGAGCGTGTCGATAAGGGGAAACGCCGCGAACGATCCCCGTGGGTCGTGCACGGACATCTGCTCGCCACGAAACCGGAGCCGGGAAAAGTGAATCACGGAATCGAGCATGCGGATCTCATCGTTCATCCGCTTCACCGCGTTGTAGCGGCTTTGGAAGCCGGTCCACATCAGCGGTTCGCGCCAGCGGAGTGTGTCGGCGGCGGTCAGGATATTGCTGCTGTTCGATGGGAGGAGCGATGCGTATTCGCGATCGTGCGTTCCATCAACCGCGTGGATAAAGCCGAAGTTGGCGCCGCTGTACTCCGCATCGGTGTAGACCAGCCCATCCACGCCGCAGTTCAGCGAAAGCCAGGCCTGGGCGGTGATCTCCTCCGGCGTCGGGATGCGAAGCCCCCACGGGTCCCACGCGCCCCCCGGCTCATCGCGGGGGGGGCGGGCCGGAACGCGCCATCCCATATCCTGAATCGAGTTCCAGACAAGCGGCGGCGGCCCCGGAACCCCGGCATACGCAACGTTTGCCGCATCGACGGCGCGGGCCAGCCGCGGCACCAGCCCCCCCTGCTTTACCGAAACGCCGAGCTTCGAATCAAGAAAAAGCCCGAATCCCTCCTGCCGGCGACGATCGTACTGACGCCGGGCGGAATCGGTGTTCGGCGCGATAAGGTTCCAGCTCTTGTAGCGCCTCCCCTGAACGGTGATCCTGTCGGTCCGGGAAAAAATCGTGTGCGATGCCCACCAGCTCATGCTGTCGGGGTTGGGATAGTAGATCGGGATGGCGTCATCGACATCACCGATCTGGAGATAATCCTGCCGCGCCATCAACTGGATGGTGCGGCCGGCGCTGTCCAGATCGCCGGTGAGAAGACGGAAGCCATCGTAGTTGGCGATGGGGTTCTGCCACAATCCGCGAAGCGTATCGCCATGCCGCCGCATAATCTCCAGCAGCTTCCGCGCAACAATGCCGTGCGGACGATATCGCTGATGCGTTGTCTCGTCATCGAACGCGGCGCGGCCGTAGAGGCGTTGCAGCGTATCGCTGGCGTAGAAGGGGCGCAGATCGTGATCCATCAGCGAATCGAGGGCGCCGGCGGCGAGGAGATCGTACATATCCTGGTTGATCCGCGCACGGAGAAACGTGACGGACGCTGCGCCGGTGGAGAAGAGCTTCATATCGAAATCCCCCGCCTCGATATACTCTCTGATCGCGTTCGGCCCGAAACGGCCGGCGCGGAAGAGGGAATCGCATGGGCGTTCGCACGCGCCATCGCCGTAGCCGAACCATGAGCCGGGGGCGCCATAGAGCCACTCATCGCCGCGGCGCTCATCCAGCGCCACCTGGTAGCGTTGAATGCTGTCAACGCGAAGGATCGTCAGCATCCTCCCCCCTCCGCCGATGCGGTTGATGGCAACGGTGTCGAGTCGCGAGCTGATGACCCGGCCGGGAAGCGTGTCGAACGTGGCGGGGGTATAGAGCTTGCGGCTGAAGATCTCCTCCGACCGCACCGTTCCGGCAACGGTCGTCTGGCGGATCACGATCGAATCGCGGGCGCGCAACTCCCGGCTCCTGACGAAGTCGAGCGTCCAGCCGACATCGCGATAGCCGCTCCCCGCCTCCGGCGCGTCCAGGTAGGCACGCCGGGTGATTGGAAGGCTGTCGTACTTCTCGTAGATATTGCATTTGCACTCCTCCTGTCCGGTCCTGACGCGACGGTAGAGGAGGACGTAACCAAGCAGCCCGGAATCGGGATAGCCGGGGGGAATATCCTCGATGCGAAGCGCGGCGGAGACGCGGAAAAAGGTGGAGCGATCGGGAAGGCCAAGTCGCCGGTAGAGATGCTCATCGCCGCGAAAGAAGATGGTGCCGGCCAGATAGGAAGGGCGGCCGGCGATAAGAACATCCCCCGAACTGTTTGTGGGGGCCCGAACGGCGTTGACAAGCCCGTGCATCGCGGAATCGTACACGGGAGTGCCGGAGATATCGTAGAAGGGGAAATTATCGATGCGGTCGTGATTCCAGCCGGCGTATGATTCAAAGGCGCGCATGTGGTTCAGGTCGAGGCTCCAGCCGGGAAGCGGGGCGATGATGCGGATGCCGTTATCGAGCGCGTACCGCATAAAGCGGCTTGACTGCAACGCGGCGGGGGATGCATCGGGATGTTCGAGCAGCTTCAGCATTTCGGCGGCCGAACCGCTGTGATAATAGCGCACATAATCCAGGCGAAGATCGGCCGCGGCACGGGGGCTTGCGATATTGGTGGCGGTAAGCCGAAAGACCGAATCAGCCGGCTGCGCGAGCATGGCGGAATCCGCGATCAGCAGCAGCGCGCAGATGAGCGATTTGCCGGGAAGATGCGATATCATCGATGATTGCGTCCGGACGTGGTTATTGCGTTTGTCGTGCGTTGTTGTTTGTTGTGCGTTGTCGTCTGTTGTAAGGGCGGGTTTTAAACCCGCCCCGACGATCCAACGCAAAACAAAGGCGGCCCCGTTGAAACGGAGCCGCCCGAAAGTAAGGGATCTCTGTTGTACTACCGTCGGCTGAGGACGTGGGTATGCTCGTTTTCCACAGTTGCGCCATCGCGATGGACTATCTCGATGCGGCGGCTGCTTTCATCGTCGAGGGTGACGAATGAGATATCGTAGCGAACCACGGGCAGGATTGATTCAGCATTTTCCGCCCATTCGATCAATTTGATCGATCCGGCATCGGAGAGGATATCGTACAACCCGACTTCGATCAATTCAGCAGCATTCTCGATGCGATAGAGGTCCACATGGTAGATATCGACGGTATGCCGTCGGGCATCTTCACCCTCATACTGATTGACGATCGTGTACGTTGGACTGGAGACGATTTCATCAACTCTCATCCCGTAGCAGAAACCCTTGATGAATTCGGTCTTCCCCGCGCCAAGCTCTCCATAAAAGGCAACGATATCTCCGGCGTTAATCCGTTCGGAGAAGTCGATGCCGAGCTGAAATGTTTCCTCCTCACTGAACGAAGAGTATATCTCGGTATCCATAGTTGTGATTACTTCGTCACCCAACTCCCGCCTCCACGTGACCCGATGAGGCGAAGAGCAGCCATTATCTGGGCTTCAGGGTTACTACCGGGAGAATCATCTCCTCCATCGATATCCCGCCATGCTGAAAGCTGTCGCGATAATGATTGAGGTAATAATGATACTCTGTCGGATAGACGAAGTAGTAATCCTCCTTAGCTATTACATAATCGATCAGCATCCCGCGTCTCGGGAGCTTGTAGTCCTCCGAGTTCCGGACATGGACTGCGTACTTATCGTCCACCTTGACGTTTCTGCCGTACTTATAGCGCAGATTGGTCGAGGTTTCTCGATCGCCGAGCGCTTTTGCCCCACGCATGCAGCGGATCGAACCGTGGTCCGTCGTGATAACGATCTGGATGTTGTTCACCTTTGCAAGGGTTTTCAACATCCCGTACAGGCTGGAATGCTCGAACCAGCTTCGTGTCAGCGACCGGTAAGCCGATTCATCGGGAGCGATCTCCTTCAGAATCGGATAGTCGCTCCGCGAATGCGCCATCATATCAACAGCATTCACAACCACCGCAGTCAACTGCGACTGCGAGTAGCTCATGATCTCCGATTCAATTTTCTTACCGAAATCGGTATCGATGATCTTGACGTAGCGGACCCCGCTCCGCAACTGCACCTTCTTCCGCTGCAGGAGTTTATCAAGCAGCTCCTTCTCATACTTATTCTGCGAATGATCGTCGTCATTCCCCGCCTGCCACAGATCGGGATAATGAGCCTCGATCTCCGACGGAAACAGGCCGGCGAAAATTGCGTTCCGCGCGTACGGCGTCGCCGTTGGCAGGATGCCGAAATAGTGATCGCGCTGGATCTGGAAATCGGTCGCCAGCAGTTCCTCGAACACCAGCCACTGATCCAGCCGCATGCAGTCCACCACGATAAAGAAGACCGGGCCGGAATCCTTCTTCACCGCCGGGATCACGTACTCGTTCACGATATCGGTGCTCAGCAGCGGCCGATCCCCCTTCTCCGCCTGGAGCCAGACGGGATAATTCTTCTCGATGAACTTGCCGAATTCCGAGTTGGCGTCCCGCTTCTGATCGGCAAGCGTCTGCTCGAAACCAAGGCCGCGATGGCGATCGAACTCGATCTCCCACTGGCTTAGCTTGGCGTAAAGCGCAATCCACTCCTGCCAGTCCATCGGGTTCATCAACTGAATCGCGGTCTGGCTGAATTCCTTGGTGTAATCGCGGGAGACGTAATCGGCCTCGATCCGCTTTCCTTCCAGGAATTTCTTGCAGGCAAGGAGGATCTGCGTGGGGTTGACGGGTTTGGTGAGATAGTCGGAGATGCGACGGCCGATCGCCTCGTCCATCACCGATTCAGCATCGTTCTTGGTGACCATCACCACGGGGATCGATGAGTCGATCTCCTTGATTTCGGCCAGGGTTTCCAGTCCCCCCATGCCGACCATCGATTCGTCCAGGAAGACGAGATCGAACGGCTGTTTCTTCACAAGCGCAATCGCGTCCTCGCCGTTGGTGACGGTTTCGACGCTGTAGCCCTTGGCCTGAAGAAGTTTGATGTGGGGACGCAACAAGTCAATCTCGTCGTCAACCCAGAGAATCTGCCAGGATGTCCTCATAAGTCCTTGCCTTTTGCTCCGCTCGCGCGGTTCCGTGGATAATTGATCGTCATCGTAAAAGTAGTAGCAATTACCCGGCCCTCATCGATAGCAACTCGATGGGAGGAACCTGCTTTGTGCAAAAGACTCCCGCATTATGATAGATTCGGACACCATGTTCCCGAGATGCTTCGATCGGCGTGCCAGAGGGCATTCCGGGAGGACATTCAAGCGCCAGCGCGATTGCAAGGGGGGCAAAATAGCTCTTCGTCATGATTTCGCAACGGTGCCGAAATTTTATCCTCGCTCTTGCCGTCACTGCATCTATATTAACTTGCATCAGCCCATTTTCCCGGCCCTTCTCCCCCCGTTCCAACACCGGGGCCATACATCGACGTTCCATGTCCGTGCGACATTTCCTCTTCTACATACTTTTTCTTCTGGCATCAGTCACCGGGCTGGCCCAGGGAAGCCGAAATGATCCCACCTCCTTCTGGTGGTATCCGATGGGCCCGATCGAGGGAACGCGGCAGAATCTGGCCCCCAGCCTTTCGCAGACGGCCGATGACCTGGTAGTCCGCTGGCGCGCTCCCCAGCTCCGGAATTCCCCCGTCATCCTCGTCGGCGCGCTCCGGCTGGAGGAGGGGGGGCAGGTAGCGGCGCGGCAGCAGATTGTGGGAATTATGGGGGATACGCTCTACATCCTCTCAGCCGATGGAACGGTGGAACGCCGGGTGATCTACGCCAAGGGGGGAACGCTGAACCTCTTCGCCACCCCGGCGCAGCTCTCGCTGACCGGGCTTTTCAACCTTGGCCGCACGTCCGGCTCCCCCCGCCCAGGCGGCAGGCCCAATGTGATCGGTGTCGGGGTGGAGAGGACGGAGCAGGCCGGAAACAGCCTCGATTCACTCTCGGCCTTCCTCGCGGATTCAAACGGAATCGCTCAGAAGAAGATCGGCATCCCCCCAATTCCGGAGACCGCCGGCAGCCAGCGGGCCGGAATCTATCCGGTGGCGGCATACTACGCTGGCGGTGGCCCCATCGTCATCTCCGCGGTCAGCCAGAGTGCCCCGGCCATCTCCGGGAAGGATACCAACGCCAGCGCCCTCCGCGCCGATGCTCTCGGCAGCCCCGACCCATCCGTTCAGGAGATCGGGCGCAGGCTCTGGAGCTATCCCATCGCCCCCCGTTCCTACCCGCAGCACCCGGCAATTTTGGTCGATCCCGACAGGCTGGGGCTCAGCTACTCGTTCCTCCTCTCCACCACCAGCTCCCCGGCCTCCCCACGCGTGACCGTCACCCCGGACCTCCCTTCATCGCTTCCAACGCGGTCCGATTCGATCTATTCGATCACCATCGCCGACTCGGTCAGGAAGCCGGGGCATATCGAGACGCGACCGCTGCCGCTGCCGGGGGAGGCGAACAGCTATATCGTGACGCTGGCCGATACGGCATCGAACAGCGCGGAGCTCTTTACGCTTATCACCGAGAATCATGATGATGCAAATCCCGGCACGCCGAAAATCCTCCTGACAAAGCCGGGTGTGCAGAAGGACTTCGGATCGTTTGTCGATAACAACGCGCGGAACCTCGGCTGGACCATCGTCGCGGCCGATCTTGACGGCAAGGCGCTTTCGCGATTGCGCAACCCGAACTTCCCGAACGATACGCTCTACAAACTCTTCCCGAACAACAGCGACGCGGAGATCGTGGCGGCACGGCGGCGCTCCGATGGTGGCGATATCCCCGATAATGTCCTCTACGTCATCAGGCGGAACAGAATCGACAGCGTGGGCGGGCGGCAGATGTTCAAGGCATTTATCCAGCAGCCGTTCAGCGGGCGGCTGATGGCGGCCGGGGATATCGTCTCCGATCCCGACAACCGGCGAGAGCTGGTCATCGCCAACGGCAGCACCGTCATGGTCCTCCAGCTTATCGACTATAACAGCGATAGAATCAGAAATGTGTTCGTCCCCGATTTCTTCGACACCGTCAGGACAGTCGATTTCGATTCGCGCGTCATCGCCGTCGCCATCGCGGATATCGACGGTGATGGGAACAATGAGCTGATCGTCAACACCGAAACAGCCACCTACGCGGTCGGCAAGAAGATGCCCGGGCCGTTCAGAAATCTGGCGGCGGACAGCGCGCTCTACTGCAAGGGGAAAGAGGTGAAGGTGCTCTGGACCAGAGTTCCCGGCGGCGGTCAGGCGGGCGTCAGGATCACGCTTCAATCGGCCGGCCAGCCGGACAGCGTTATCGCCTACGCACATCACCCGGCGAAGGATATCGATCCGCTGAATCCCGGCGTCGGGCTCGATTCCATCATCATCCCCACATCGGCGCTCCGGCCGGGGATATATCAGGTGCGGGTTCAGGATACCATCATCCCGGTGATCGATGGGCTTACCGAGCCGTTTGTCGTAAACCAGCCGGTGATCCACGATGTCGCGATCGACACCGGAAGCGCCCCCCGGTTCGGCGATCTGATCCGCGTCTCCGCCTCGGTCGATTGCGCCTCCGCGCTGATCCCCTACTCCTCCACCGACGGCGGCGCCACATGGAAGCCGCTCACCGATGTGACGGTCTCCGGCAACCGGACCGAGGGGCGAACAACCATCCCGTGCGGCGGCGAGTGTGGCGATCAGCAGGATGTGACGGTCCGCTTCCGCTTCGCCGATTCGAACGACTTCGCGCGCTCCGATACGCAGATCGTAAAGCTGAGCGCGCCGATGCGGACGCTTGGCCTGGCCCCGAACGACTCCGACAGCCGCGCCAGAAGGCGGACCGTAAGCTGGCAGGCGAGCGATTTCAACTGCGATATGCTCCGCATCGCTCTCAGCGCCGACAACGGCAGGACATGGCAGTTTCTCGCGCGGAACATCCCCGTGGGGCTGCTCGGCTATCCGGTTGAAATCCCCGATGACATTTCCGGGAGCCTGAAGCTCAGGATATGTTGCGAAACCGGAGCCCGAGCGTCGTGCGACTACGGCGTTACCCCCAGCTTCGCCGTGGACAAGCTTCCCGATGGAAATTACGTGGCGCCAAATCCGTTCGATCCGGGGGATCATTCCGGGACAAGCAACGGCGCCGCCATCGTCTTCAGGATGAAGGAACCGGGGACGGTGAGCATCACCATCTTCGACGCCTCGCGGACGGTGGTCCGCCAGATTCTGAACGGAGCGGAGATGACGGGCGGGGAGCGAAAACGGGAGTTTTGGGACGGAAGAAACTCGCGTGGCGAGATTGTTGCGAATGGAACGTATATTTGTGTCATTGAGTCCGGCTCCGGTGAGCGTATCGTACTACCAATTATAGTCTTGAAGCATAGATGAGAATTTCCATACGATTTTTCAGCGTCGTTGTAGCGGCCGTGCTGGCCTCCTCGGTTGCGGCAGGCGCGGCCGGAATGGGAGCAAGGCTTGCGTATGTGGCGCATAATGATGTAAGCCAGCAGCCGGACCCCAAGAAAAAGGATATCACGGCCACCACCCGCGTGGAGAACGACGCGGTAACCCTTACCGCCTATTTCCCGGACGACGCGCCGTCGCTGAAGGTGGGGCTCTATAATATCCTGGGGAAGCTGATTGAGCTTCATCCGGTCAGCGTTGCCTCCAAAGGAGAGGAACGGGCATTCCGCTTTCTGATGAAGGGGTTGCCGAGCGGCCCCTATATCGTGGTGCTGGAATCGAACGGACAGCGGATTGTCAACAAGGTGATGGTCTCGCGATAGGTTCCACCAGATGCTTTTTCGAGGGACCGGGCGGGCACACGATCCTCCCGGTCCCTTCCATTTACCGGCCATGGCTCTCTCAATCCACGGCTTCCCCGCTTCGATGAAATATCCGTTCCCGGCTCGCCGTTGATCGAGTTGCAATCCCCCCTGTTGCGTAGCAGACTGTTGAATTACTTCCAGCGCACAGACTGTTCAAGGGCGATCAGCCGCAAGGCGGCCGAATCTGAGCAAATGAGGCGTCCTTCTAAACCCCGCAGTGAGCGAACGATGAATGTCGGGGGACGTTTCAAACGTCCCCCG
>JBDSJW010000016.1:0-3241 GCA_039917235.1 Kapaibacterium sp. (SeqCode)
GAACCCGCAGTGGAGAGACGTTGGTGATGGGCGTGAGGCGCTGGTGATCTTCCAGGGACCGCACGGATATATCACCCCATCCTGGTATCAGGAGGAACTGAGCGTTCCCACCTGGAACTACACCGCCGTGCATATCTACGGCGTGCCACGCATCATTACCGATCCCGACGCGCTGCTGGGCATTCTGGAACGCCTGGTGGAGCGGCAGGAACGCGGGTTCGAACGGCAGTGGAGATTCGACTCCTCGGCGGAATGGATCAGAAGCCAGGTAAAGGGGATCATCGGCCTGGAGATCCCGATCGCACGGATGGAGGGGAAGCTCAAGCTGAATCAGAACAGAAGCGAGGAGGACCGCGTGGGGGTGATCGCTGCGCTCGGAGAGAGCGGGCACCATGGCGATAACGACCTGGCGAGCTTTATGCGCCTGGAGCCAGGGGTCTGCCCGATTCATCCACGGTGACAAACATTGATTGTTTCCGGTGCCGAAACGTGATTTTTCCGCGGATGCTCCCCGGCACCAAATTATCAATTACCATGATCATCGCTCCCGAGGGAGTTCATCCGGGACTTTCCGCGAAGGAGCGAAATACCGCGACCCCTGCGGGCGTTCAGCGTATCGCCCTGTTCTTCCGATGCGCTGATCTGAGGCCGATTGTTACGGTTCCCCTGGAGTCTACTCCCGGTATTCCCTGATGTTGATGATCTTCGCCCCCGTCAGCGATGTGATGTACGTGCGATCCACGAGCACGGGATCGGAGGCTTGACAATGCGAGACACCAGGATGACAAGGCAGGTTACGGTCGGAATAACAAACCCGATGTTTGAGAATCACCACGTGGCAAACTAAACCATCGTTTCACTCTGCTACTCCCTATCCCAACCGCGCTCCGCGCGTCCATCGTCGTTGATCTCCGCCTTCAATATCACCGTATCCCCATCGATGTTCCGATACGCCAGGCGCATGGCTTTGCCATTGGAGATTTTTCCCCAGTTGGCGACCGCCAGTTTGAACCCGAAGGTGCGTGGATCACGTCCTGAATATCTGAAATTGACTCCATGTATCGTAAACGATTCATACCCGGCCCTGCTGGCCGGCATCCGAACGAAGTTCTCGACAACACCCTGAACAACATGATAATCACCGGATCGATACAGGCTCTTTATGTTATTGAACTCCCCCAATGCATGCCAGTAGAAAAGACCAGTGACCAGAACCACAGCGGTTCCAGAAGCAAATCCCTTCATACTATCCCTGACACTACGTTCCTTTTTCTTGATACAGCATGAAAGCAACGTTATTCCGTAACTGTATATCACGATAACAACAGGAAATGTAAAATCGAACTGCGGGGAGGATACGTCCGCAACATCGTACAGGGTTTTCCACATCATGAGGCTTTCAAACGGGGTGAGAAAGGATCATGGAGCTCGTGCTTTTATTTCCGGGTCTTGATCGTTATCGTCACATATCCCGCCGCGTTCTGCGTGAAGAAATCGGTGACTTTGAACAGGCCGTCCGTGCCATTGGCGGTTCGGAACGCAACGACATCGCCGACGATCAGATTGCTCGCCTTGTTATCGGCCGTTCCACCGCCGGTGTAGGCTGTTGCAATTGCCGCGCTGTCGTTCACCGCATCGAACTGGGCAACGGTAAATCCCGCGAGCTTCTTGAATTGCGTGACGTTCGCTCCCACCCGCGCGGAGGGTGTTGCGTAACCGCTGTAGTTACCGGCGATCGATCCGTTGCTCAGAACTTCGTAATCGGGGGAAACAATGGCGGCGTTATCGCCATTGCCGCTTCCATAATAATAGATGAAATCGATCTCGGTTTTCTTCGTGCTGTAGAAATTCATCCGATAGGCGGAATCCTTCTCGACATCGTAGAGATTGCCCGAGATGGTGCTGGCCTGCGCGGAGATCTTGACATCCTTCATCACCTTCACATTCACGGTGGTATTCGAGGGATTATCGGTGCCGGACGCGGGATCGCTGGAGCAGCCGACGAAAAGAATGCCGACCGCGAGGAGGATGACTGGGAACGTGTTCCGAATGTTCATGATATTTCTAAATAATAATGGAGAAAAGAAATTCCCGTTCAGGGTTGTGCCCCTCCCGGGAAAGCGGAAAGCCAGCCACATGACGCCGCTGCCACAGGCATCCGGCAGCTTTGTGCCAGCAATGCGGTTGTGCGGAGCATGAGCCGTCGCGGTAACTGCTGGGATAATGCGCCGAGCGAGAGCTTCTTTGGCACGCTGAAATGTGAGCTGATCAATGACCAGGTCTTTGCCACGCGAGCAGAGGCATGTGCCGCGATCTTCGAGTACATTGAGGCGTTGTACAACCGTGAGCGCCTGCACTCGACGTTAGGCTATCGCAGTCCGGTCGACTTTGAGCGTGCTCACGCCATCATAAGCCCGTGTCCACCATAACGGGACAAGGTCACTCCGTTTCCATTTATCGGCGTCGCAAAGTATTGCAGCACAGGCGGATCGGGATTTCCGTGCAGTGTAATCAGTTGGAGTTGCGAAGTATCGGCACTTGCTGGCTGCAGCATATCCGGTTGAAAGCTCATCGGGATTTGAATAGAAAACTTGCGTGTTGAGATAGGGATTGAGTTTCACCATCGATAGCCCAGTAATCCGGGCCGGGAAACGCGCCTGAACCAACATCGCCACCATACATCTCGCAGATCGTTTTACAGAGCGAGCTGAGCGAGTATGATTTGCCGTCGTAGTCCCACGTGATTCCGTGGATTCCAGTATTGTTAAATGTCGCATACCGAGCACGATCATCGGTGATTTCCAAACCAGGTTTTGGCAGATAGATCAGACGAAGCCGTGTTCCCTCCTTTAAAAGTTCATGCTCGATCATGATATCGAGCGTTCGTCCACGACGCTTGACAAATGCCTCCCGCTCCGCCTTGATCGTCTTTTCCCGAATCCTGACCTGATAATCATTTGCCGACGGCAGCGGAATCACCTGGTCAATATCGATATAGTATGTCCCATCCAGAGTATAGAGATTGGCCTCGATGCACCGGATATCAAGACCCTGACTATTCAACCACAACACAGTCGTAGTAATTTCACGGGAAAAGCCGGGTGAAACAAGAATGATGCGTGGTGTGCTGCTGATAGCGATCTCCTGATCATCGGCAAGTTCCAGAAAGTTCTGAATAGACTGGCGGGCGCTGCCTGGCTCTTTCTTATGCTTGATAAGGAATGATTCGTATGCGTGAATT
>JBDSJW010000017.1:0-6312 GCA_039917235.1 Kapaibacterium sp. (SeqCode)
CCCCTCCGCCAGGTGGGGGGCGCCTCCACGTCGTCAGGTGCCGAGGTGGAGGTCGATGAATTTCCATCCCGATTCCCGAAGCCGGGAACCAACGGAGGTAACGGCGTTCCCCCGGTCCCCGCGCCGCGGAACGGCAATGGCTCCCATGCCGTGGCCCCACCGACGGCACAGGCCGAGGTTCCAGCGCCAGCCGCCCCCGCAGAGACCCCGAAGCCGGCCCCCGCTCCGCCTCCCGCGGCCAAGGCGCCATCTGCCATCCCCGAGGGGGGACGGCAGTTAACCGGCATCGGGTTGAGGATTGTGCAGAATATGGAAGCGAGCCTTGGCGTGCCGACGGCGACCAGCTTCCGCGAGATTCCGGTGAAGCTTCTTGAGGAAAATCGCACGCTGATCAACGGCTTTCTAAAGGCGAGCGATCAGGGGAAACTGAGCTTTACGCATATCATCGGCTGGGCGATTGTCAAGTCGCTGATGAAATATCCATCGCTCAACAACAGCTTCCAGAGCATCGACGGCAAGCCGTATCTGATCGAGCGCCCCGACGTGAATCTCGGGCTGGCGATCGATCTGGAGCGCCCGGACGGCACCCGCTCGCTCGTGGTCCCGAATATCAAGGGGGCCAACCGGATGAACTTCCGGGAGTTCTACGAGGGGTATGAGGCGATTGTCCGGAAGGCGCGGAAGGGGCAGCTTACCCCCGATGATTTCATGGGAACATCGGTTACGCTCACCAATCCCGGCACCATCGGCACCGTTGCCTCCGTGCCGAGGCTAATGGCGGGACAGGGGACGATCATCGCCACCGGCGGCATCAATTATCCCGCCGCCTATCAGTCGATGGACGCGGAGACGCTCAGCGGCCTGGGAATCAGCAAGGTGATGGAGCTGACATCCACCTACGATCACCGGATCATCCAGGGGGCGGAATCCGGCATGTTCCTCGCCAGAATGCAGGATCTGCTGGTCGGCGGCGAGGGATTCTATGATGAGATCTTCCGCCATCTCAAGATCCCCTATCGCCCGCTCTCATGGGCTCGCGACCGGAACCCGGGGCTGTTCAATGCCAACCCGGCGGAGGTGATCGAGAAGCAGCAGCGCGTCCTGCGGATGATCTCCAGCTTCCGCGCGCGTGGGCATATGCAGGCGCATCTCAACCCGCTCGGGGATGAGACCGAGTATCAGCCGGACCTTGATCCCGCCACGTACGGCCTGACGATCTGGGATTTCGACCGGACCTTTATGACCGGCGGCCTGGCCGAAATGGAGCGTGCCAACCTCCGCACCATCCTCTCGATCGTCCGCGATACCTACACGCAGCGGATTGGCGTGGAATTCACCCACATTCAGGATCTGGACCAGCGGCTCTGGATTCAGAACAGGATGGAAACCTGCCGCAACTGCCCGGAATTGAACCCGGCGCAGAAACAGCGCGTGCTGAGAAAGCTGAGCGAAGCGGAGGGCTTCGAGAAGTTCCTCCAGACGAAGTACACGGGACATAAACGGTTCTCGCTGGAAGGCGCCGAGACAACGATCCCGATGCTCGACGAGCTGGTGGAGTGCGCGGCGAGGGAGGGGGCAAAGGAGATTCTGATCGGCATGGCGCATCGCGGTCGCCTGAACGTGCTTGCGACGGTGATCGGGAAGAATCCCGGAAAGATCTTCGCGGAGTTCGAGGATAATCTCGATCCCAACTCGGTGCATGGCTCCGGCGATGTGAAATATCATCTTGGCGAACGTGGGACGATCGTGGCGGAGAACGGCGCGCGGATCAGCATCCGCCTTGCGCCCAACCCAAGCCATCTTGAAGCGGCCGATCCGGTCGTTGAGGGGATGGCGCGCGCGTTTCAGGATCGAGCCGGCGAGGGGGGAAACAGCCAGTTTATCCCGCTGCTCCTTCATGGCGATGCCGCGTTCGCGGGGCAGGGGGTTGTGGCGGAAACGTTCAACCTGAGCCAGCTTCGCGGCTATCAGACCGGCGGAACCGTCCATCTGGTGATCAACAACCAGGTCGGTTTTACCGCTTCGCCACGCGATACCCGTTCCACGCACTATTCCACCGATATGGCGAAGATGGTCGGCGCGCCGATCTTCCACGTCAACGGCGATGACCCGGAGGCGGCAGTCTACGTGATGCGTCTGGCGTTTGAATATCGCCAGCGCTACAAGCGCGATGTGGTGATCGACCTGATCTGCTATCGCCGGTTCGGGCATAACGAGACCGATGAGCCCAGCTATACGCAGCCGATGCTCTACAGCAAGATCAAGGCGCATCCCTCAACGCGGGTGGTCTATACCGATCGTCTCCTCCGAAACGGAACGCTGACGCAGGCGCAGGTTGATGCCATCGAGGAGGAGTTCAAGTCGCGCCTGGAAGGGCTGCTTGCCGCCACAAAGGCGCAGCCGAAGCCGGAGCTGGCGGCCGATCCGCTGGCCGATCAGTTGATCAACCCGGAGGGAACCTGGAGCAACCCGCAGACCGGGGTGCCGGAGTTCATGCTCGATCATATCACGAAGATCGTTTCCACGGTGCCGGAGGGGATTCAGCCGCATCCGAAGCTGATGGCGCAGCTCGAAAAGCGTCCGGCGATGCTTCGGGAGGGGAAGATCGACTGGGCATTCGCCGAGACGCTCGCGTTCGGATCGCTGCTGCTGGATGGAACCCCCGTCCGCGTGAGCGGGCAGGACTCGCAGCGCGGCACCTTCTCCACCCGCCACGCGGTGCTCCACGATCAGAAATCGGATGATGTCTATATCCCGCTGAATCATCTCTCGGAGACGCAGTCCTCCCTGATGATCTATGATTCGCCGCTGTCGGAGTACGCGGTGCTGGGGTTTGAGTATGGCTATTCGGTTGCCGATCCCGGCGCGCTGGTGTTGTGGGAGGCGCAGTTCGGCGATTTCGTCAACGGCGCGCAGATCATCATCGATCAGTTTATCTCCTCCAGCGAGGATAAGTGGGGGCAGACAAGCAGCGTTGTGCTGCTGCTGCCGCACGGGTTCGAGGGGCAGGGGCCGGAGCATTCATCGGCGCGCGTGGAGCGCTTCCTGACGCTCTGTGCCGAGGATAACATGCGGGTAACCTATCCGACAACCGCTGCGCAGTACTTCCATCTTCTCCGCCGTCAGGCGAAGCAGGAGATCCGCAAGCCGTTGATCGTCCTGACGCCGAAGAGCCTTCTCCGCGATCCGCTCGCCTCCTCCACGATGGAGGAGTTGATCAGCGGCGAGTTCAGGAAGGTGATCCCGGAGATCGACCCGATGGACCCGGCCGGCGTCCGTCGCGTGGTCCTTTGCAGCGGCAAGGTCTACTACGATCTGCTGAAGGCCCGCCGCGTCCGCAACCAGAGCGATGTGGCGATCGTCAGGATCGAGAATCTCTATCCATTCCCGGCCGCCGAGGTGCGCCAGCAGTTCGAACTCTACTCCAACGCCCGCGAGGTGATGTGGGTACAGGAGGAGCCGAAGAACATGGGGCCGTGGCATACCGTGTCGCACTGGATCTGGGGGGAGCTTACCTCCGGTCAGGAGCTGAAGTTCCTGGGCCGCCCGGCGTCCGGCAGCCCCGCATCCGGCAGCATGCGCTACCACCAGCGGGAGCAGGAGGAGATCGTCAAGCGGGCGCTTACAGTTCGCTGATCGCTCTCTCGGAAGCAGATATTGATAATAGAACGCCCCGCCGATGTCTGATGCTCGGCGGGGCGTTGTCGTTAACGGCTGATGGTTGTTCTACAAACCCACCGATATTCGCAGATAGAAATCCCTCCGTGGCTTCCTGATCATCTCGAATGCGATGCCGGCGCCAACCCATATCTCCGGCGCCACCATCGTCCGCAGTTCCGCTCCGTATCCCGCCACGATAGGCACATCCTTCAATGCCGTGCTGTCGTTGAACCAGGTGGAGCCGGCCTCGGCGAATATCAGAAACTTCGGTCCAATCACGCTCAGGGCCTGCTGAATGCCGATGCTCCCGATGGCAAGCCGGTCGCCATACATATAACGCCGGACGCCGCGGATGCGGTAATCGGGGCTGAGCGTGGAGAAGTTGAATCCCCCTTCGAGCTGATCGTATGCGTTGAAGCCGAGAAATTCCTGCGGAAGCTGTGCTCCCCACTGCGCCGCCGCATCCAGATGAACAAGGATCGATGACTCCGGCCCATCCGGCGGGCTGAGCTTGAGATTCCACGATGAGCGCGCCGCCAGCCTGTTGTACTGAATGGTGCTCCCCAGCTTCGGCTCCGACCGGGAAAAATCCCCTCCGAAATACAATGAGCGCGAGCTGTAGGCGTAATTCGCGACGATCTGCGCAAGGCGCGCATCCTGCGGAATCCGTTCCGCCGGAAGCGCGCTGAAGCTGGCGGAATTCCACGGCTCCAGACTCCGATAATTAAATCCGAGGGAAAATCGCTGATAATTGGTGAGGGAATTTTCCGACGGAAGAACCTTGATTAATGATATGCTTCCGCCGCGCCGCCGCTCGTAATAGGAGATATCGGAGAGGACATTATCAAATCCCATAAAATATTCGCCGGAAAATGTCAGCGAAAATGGGAGTTGATTATTGACGTAGGTAAATCCGCCGCTCAACTGTTTTGATGCCGTTCCGTAATCGGCGGAGCCTGTAAGCGCATGCTTCCCCATCGGATCGGCCCAGATGGAGGCAAGGCCCAGCCGGATGCCGTTGTCCATGCCATTACGGGAAAGATCGCTGCCGTAGGTGGGGATGACCGGCGCCAGCGGATAAATGTGCGCGAGCGATGAATATCCCCCCAGATCGGCGACGGTGGCCGGATGGATTTGTGAGGCCGGAGGCGTTATGCGAGGAAATGCCACGCTTTTCCAGGCGATATATTTCTCCTTCATTGGATGGTCCGTCGCCGGAATTATGCGCCTGTCGGCGGGGATAAGGTGGGGATGGATATTATCGCGCGTATCAAAGCTGATTGCCACCAGCGAATCATGCCCCGGAAGCCACTGCACGTTATAAATGCCCCCCGCCACATCGGTGAGAAAATGACGATCGCTGCCATCGGCATTAATAATCTGAAGATTCGGTATTCCGGTGGCGTGCGTCGTAAATGATATCCGCTTTCCATCGGGCGACCAGAGCGGGTAGCGGTTGTTTGCGCTGTCGGCGGTAAGCCGCGCAAGGCCGGTGCCGTCTGCGTTGATCACCGCGATCCGGCGCGCGCCGTCGGCATCGAACATGCTGAAGGCGATGCGCGCGCCATCGGGCGACCACGATGGCGTGTAAAGCTGGATATCATCGGTAAAGGATGTGAGCCGCCGCGAGCTTCCGGTTGCCGGATCAATCAGCACCAGATTATCGCGACCGATCCTTTTCTCCACCGCCACGATCGAACGGCCGTCCGGCGACCACGCCGGGTCGGTGCGCGAGGCATCGCTCGTCAGCCGGTCCAGATCGCCGCTTGCCACGTTCAGGATATAGAGATCGTGGAGGAGCGCGCTGTGCGATCCGAATCGATATTTCGAGAGGACGATGCGGGTGCCATCCGGGCTCCATGAAAATTCGGTGTCGAATCCCGGTTCATCGCTCAGGATTTCCGGCGTTCCCTTCAGCGCGGCGGTGTCGTTCTTAAAAACGTAGAGTTTGGGTCGCTGGCCAGGGCCGGTTCCCAGCAGCGCTATCCGCGTGCCATCGGGGGAGTAGCGGATGCCGGTCACCACCGGAAATTTGCGGGTGATCGCCGGGCTGATATCGATCGTCTCCTCGTGCGCGCCGTAGGTTGTGCCGTAAAGCACCGTCACCATTCGGAACCAGTCCGCATAAATTTCCTCGATCGATGTTCCCGTGCTCTGCTGCACCGCCTGGTCGAAATCGTAGGCGCCAAGGCCGGAGCGGCCTCCATGAAGGATGCGGGCCACCGCCGTATCGCCGAAGCGTTGCGTGATATAGCGGACCAGCGAGTGGCCGGTCTCGTAGAGGAGCGTGCCGTCGAGCTGTCCAAGGCCATCATAATCAAGCCGGCCGTTGACGGCGGCCACGCGGAGAACTTCGTCGATATCGGTTGTCCAGCCGTCCGGCTCCATAAATCGCGCCGTCCCCTCGTTGAACCACCGCGGAACGCCGCCGGCTATCGGGATCAGGGAGGAGATCCAGGTATTGGTGGCGTGGGCGATCACGATATGCGTGAACTCGTGAGTGATCACCGCGCGGAACCATTTTGCGTGGCCGGAGGAACGGATGCCGCCAAGCTGGATATCGTCCAGAATTCCCCGCATCCAGATATAGATATGATGATCGCCGAAGGCGAACGCGTTCGGAACCTCATCCAGATCGGAGAGGTAGATGAT
>JBDSJW010000018.1:0-4570 GCA_039917235.1 Kapaibacterium sp. (SeqCode)
ACTTCGACGCGAAGCTGACCGGCAAGGGGGCAAGCGGCATCAACCGCCAAAGCATCACAATCACGAACACCGGAACGCTTCCGCTGACGCTGATACAGCCGAAGCTCAGCAACAACCTGAACAACGATTTCTCGATCGGCTCACTTCCGCGCCTGGTGCTGAACCCGGGGCAGAGCGAGTTCCTGGAAATCGCCTACAAGCCGCTGAGCCCGAGTAATATTGTCTCGTCGCTGACGATCGGCAGCAATGCCGGTCCGAAGGTGGTAACGCTTAACGGCACTGCGCAGAAGGCACGTCTGATCGATGACAACCCGACCCAGACCATCGGTCAGAATACCGGCAACGATCCCATCCTCGTCGGCCTCGTCAATTCGAGCGGCGTTGATGGCGAGGTTACCGCCGGTGGCGTCACGCTTCGTCAGAGCGTGCCGAACCCCGGTCAGGATCTTGTCTCGATCGGCTACAGGCTCCCGGTTCGCGGCGATATTCGTCTGGAACTTTTCGACGGAAACGGCCAGCTTGTCCGCGTTCTTGATGCCGGCATGCGTGATGCGGGTGAGAAGGTGGTGAGCGTCGATGTCAGCCATCTGGCAAGCGGCGTCTACCACTACCGTCTGACCGGCGCCGGCCAGACGCTCAATCGCACGATGAACATCGTCCGATAGTTCAGACCTGTTTTTCGCACGAAATCAAAGGGCGGCTCCAGAAGAGTCGCCCTTTTTGTATCCACCACCGAACGGGGGAAACTTTTCAACACAGGCCGTGTTTACTTTCTTTGCGGATGCCCTGTTGTATCCAGCGTGTGAAGAGAATCAGATATGATGTGATGGCGCAAGCCTGTTCAGGGAAGATTCCCGCAATCCGGGAATCAGGAATTAGTTGAATATGCCAAGTTGTCCAGTTGTTTTATTTGATGATTGTTTTATACCTTAGTAACCATGGGAGACCCCATATCTCCCATGTTGCCAAGAGTTTATCCATCCCACTCTTGGAAATCCGTTCTTCTCCCAATCGGATCAGGCCCCAGTCCGTCCCGGAACGTATTCCGTGATATGATCGTGGTCAAGTTGATTCTAATGGATTTATGAGAGATCGGGCTAAGGGGCCGAAGGATGGAATCAGCCAGCATCACCCTTCTCCCGATCCCCTGATTTGCCTCTATAATAATTCCGAAAAAGTTCTCGTTTTCAAAGCTATCCTTCAATTATTGGAGACAATTTATGAACCGGACTCTACATCGCACGATGAGGGCCATTTTCGGCGTACTGACCGTCGCGCTCCTGCTATCGGCATCGGCCGCGCAGGCTCAGATTACAACAATCTCGGGCTATATCTTCTCGGCCGGCACCGGCACGGCCACCGATATGACAGGTGCTACCACCGCTATCGGAACCAACTTCGATGACGGAGTTGTCGGGCCGTTCAACATCGGATTTAGTTTCGTCTTCTGCGGAAACACCTACACGCAGTTCTCCGTCAGCTCCAACGGCTATATGGGCCTTGGCGGAACGAACGCAAACAGCTATCTCTCCGGCTGCTTCAACAGCAGCTCGGTGGGAGTGCCGTATATCGCACCGTTCTGGCGCGATCTCTATACCGCCAACGGCGGCGTTACCTACATCACGACCGGCACCGCCCCGAACCGTATCCTTACGGTACAGTGGAGCGAGAACGCATGCTGCTCGGGCGGCGTTCCCGGCACTCAGATGCAGGCTCGCCTCTATGAAGGCTCGAACAAGTTCGACATGTGGTATGGCGCGGGGAACGTCTCCTGCGGCACGATCGGCGCGGCACTCAACACAAGCAACTACGGCAGCATCACGACCCCGAGCAGCATCAGCTACAGCTCGTGCAACTCCTGCAATAGCTACCCGGCCATGAACACTGTCTATTCCTTCAGCCAGTGCAACGTGACCTTTACAGGCAACGTGGCTCAGGGTGGAACGGCGGCGATGGCGAACGGTGATGAGCTGCTGACCAACCAGACCATTCAGCGTGGTAATCCAGGCGCATTCCAGCCGTTCACGATCAATGGACCGGGCTGCGGACCGACAACCCTGAACTTCACGATCGGCGGCACCGCCGCGGCTGATTACTCGATCACGCCAAGCAGCCAGACAATCTCCTCCGCGTCTCCGTATACGCCGACGATCAACTTCACACCGACCGCAAACGGCAAGCGTTCGGCAACGCTGACGATCACCGGACCGGGCGTCAACCAGACCTATCTCCTGGGTGCCACCGCCACGCCGCGCATCACCTTCACCGGTAATATCGCGCAGGGTGGATCGGCCACGATGGCAACCCGCGACAGTCTCATGAACAATGTGAGCGTCACGCGCGGCCAGTCCCAGGGCTTTACGCCGTTTACGCTGACCAACATCAACAACAACGGCGCGGCACCCGGCGCGGTCATTACCTACACGATCAAGGGCCTCAGCGGCGGACAGTATTCAATCGCTCCGTCCTCGACCCTGACGGCTGGACAGACAGTCTCGCCGGTGATCACCTTCTCGCCAACCGGCGTCGGTCTGATCCTCGACTCGCTGACCGTCAATGCCGAGGGTGATATCCGCACCTACAGCCTGAAGGCCAATTCAATCGCGCCGGGCGGATCGTTCACGATCAACGCCGTGCCGCTCGATTCCAACTCCAACCTCTTCAACAACCGTTACGGCTGCCTTGGAGAGGAGTCGGTGACCTATCCGGTCGATATCACCAGCAACGGTTTCGGCGCTCCGCTGGTTATCACGAGCGTCGAGTTCTACTCGATCGATACCACGTATCGCCAGGGACAGCCGAAGTATCCGTTCCTGCGTGATGCAGCGGGCAAGATCATTCCGTCGACCGATTATATCCTGACCCTCGCGCCGCCGGTATATCCGATCACCGCGCAGGCAAACATGCTCAACCTGCCGCTGTCGTATCCGAGCGGTACGGTAGTCCATGCGTATCTGACGTTCATCGGCCAGCGGCCGGACAAGCGCTTCGCCAAGGTCCTTATCAGGACAAACGCGCAGAACTTCTCGAGTCGCGATACCAATGGTGTCCTGACCCAGGGTCTCCTCTCGTTCGAGCTGTATGCACGTGGCCGCAACGCCAGCCTCTCGGACAATGTGAATGGCGGTATCCCGAAGGCCGTGACCTTCCCGAATACGAAGGTGGGCGAGTCGGTTACCAAGAACCTGACGCTGGTTAACTCCGGCCCATGCACGCTCCGCGTTTCGCTCAAGGATCTGGAGATCATCTCCGGCGACCAGAAGGAGTTCAAGATCATCAGCATGCCGACGACCGGAATCGATCCGGTGACCAACGATCTTCTTCTTGCTCCGGGAACTTCCAACACCGGCATTGTGGTCCGCTTCACGCCGATTGAGGCCGGCTCGCGCCGCGCCACGATCGCCCTCTGGACGAACGACTCCACGGTGGTGATCCCCGGCCATACGCGCCGCGGTGTCTACTATCTTGATCTCTACGGCTTCAGCCCGGCAATCCTGACGGCATCCAACCTCGATCTCGGCACCGCCCTGATCGGTGGAACCGGCGCCGATCAGCACAGCGGCGTGGTCAACCTGGAGAACACCTCGAACTCCGTTCTTGAGATCTCCAAGGTCATCTTCGCTGGCGCTGACTCGGCCGACTTCGTGGTCGATCCGGCTCATCCGTGGCCGACGAACTTGACGCTTCAGCCGGGACAGCGTCTCGATCTGGGCGTGATCTTCGCTCCGACGACCGGCGGAACCCCTGGTCCCCGTACCATCAAGGTGAAGCTGATCCTTGCGACCGGCGACACGGTGGAAGCAGTCGTGATCGGCGTTGCCGGAACACGTACGGTTGAGGCAAACCCGCAGGCGCTGAACTTCGACCTGAAGCTGGCCCGTGGCCAGTACACACGTCAGACGGTGACGATCACCAATACCGGCACGATGCCGATCACCCTGACCAAGCCGGTGATCAGCGGAGCCGCCGCCAGCGATTTCTCGATCGGAATGCTGCCGCGTCTCGAGCTTCAGCCGGGTGGAAGCGAGTATCTGGAAGTGACATATCACGCAACCACTCCCGGCTCGTCGTCGGCAACGCTGGCGATCAGCGGAAATCAGACGAACGGTCCCCGGATCGTGGTTCTGAACGGAACGGCAGCCAAGACCCGTCGTGTTGATGATATCCCGACGGCAACGACCGGGATCAACCTTGATGGCGTGATTCTGACACAGCAGCAGAATCGCGATAATCAGAGCGTGGCCGGTGCCGATGGCGAAGTCTCCACCGAAGGGATGGCACTCCGTCAGAACGTTCCGAACCCGACCCGTGGCGATCTCTCGATCTCCTATCGCCTCGCCGATCGCAGCGATGTCACTCTCTCGCTCTACGACGGTAACGGTCGCCTGGTAAAGGTGCTCGACGCTGGCATCCGTACGGCAGGTGAGCAGACCATCCATGCTAATGTGAGCGATCTGCCGACCGGTGTGTATCACTACCGCCTGATGGCAAACGGTCGCGTGCTCGACCGCACGATGCAGATTGTGAAGTAACGCTGAATCACAATCTCACGTATTCTGGAAGAGGCGAT
>JBDSJW010000019.1:0-2981 GCA_039917235.1 Kapaibacterium sp. (SeqCode)
AAACGTTCCTCAACCAGAAAGCAACATGATCGCCATGAAGATTCGATCGATAACTCTTGCGCTTCTCCTTGCGCCGGCGCTTGCCGTTGCGCAGCCATCGGTCGGCACAACGCCGGGAATCCGCTCCGGAATTATCGGCGCCGGAACCCTCAATATTCATCACGGCGAGTTCGGCTCGTACGACGGGATTCTTGAATGCGGGGTGTTTGATCGCGCCACGACGGTCGGGTGGCTGGCCGGCTATATGCTCGATATCCCGTTCACGGGATCGCTCGGCCTCTCCGCCCGGCTCTCCTACTGGAAGGCCGATGGGGATTTCACTTCACCCAATCCTTTCGCTGTCCGGGTTGCGGTGGATGACCATACCACCGTGCCGCTGGTGACCGAGAATACGCTTGAGACATCGATCGATTACGTGATGCTGGATGCGCTTGCGCGGTGGAAGGTTGCCGGGCCGCTCTATCTGGCTGCCGGGCCATCGGTCGGGCTGGCGACGAGGGCATCGTATCAGCAGCAGGAGCGGATCATGTCACCGCAGGGGATCACGTTCCAGAACGGTGAATCGACTCGGAAGATCATCGCCGGAAATTTTGATCAACAGGGGACCGTTCCGGCGAAGCGCTCTCTGAGGGTTGCGGCGTCCGTTGCGCTCGGCGCGGATATCCGGTTGTCGGAGCGTCTGGCGCTTATGCCGGAAATAGGCTACAGCTACGGTTTCACCAATGTCCTTTCATCGTTCGACTGGAAGGTGAATATGATACGCGCGGGGGCGGGGCTGATCTACTCGTTCGGCGATGAGAGCCGGCCTCCGATGCCTCCCCCCGGCGTTGTTCCGCGGCCGGTGGTGGCGTTCGATCTCCATAACCAGCTTGCCGATGGAACGCGACTGAACTACGCGTCGATCACCGTTGCGGAGGAGCGTTCCACCGATGTGATCCCGCTTCTCCCGTATCTCTTCTTCGCGCCCAACAGCAGCGATCTGGCGTCGCGGTATCAGCGTCTCTCCGCGTCCGCCGCGACAGGGTTCAGCGAGGAAGCACTTCACGACTCGGTGCTCGATGTCTATCACGATCTGCTGAACATCGTCGGTGCCAGGATGCGCGCCTATCCCGATGCCACCATCACGGTCACCGGCTGCCGCGAGCCGCTGGACGATGCGGGATCGAACGGGTCGCTTTCATCGGCGCGCGCCGCCACGGTCCGCGATTATCTGGTATCGGTCTGGAATATCCCAGCCGATCGCATCCGCGCAACCGCGCGAGTTCTTCCGGCCACCCCATCCTATCGCAACGTCGCGGACGGTCGCGAGGAGAATCGTCGCGCGGAGATCAGCTCTTCCGATCCCCGCATCCTTGCCCCGGTCACGCGCAGGTTTACCGAGCGCAGGATCGACCCGGCGGCGATCGCGGTAATCCCCGATGTGCAGTTCGGCGAATCGATCGCGAGCTGGCGGCTGGAGCTGAATTCCGGCGCCGGCGCGGTGCTCTGGCGGAAGGAGGGAACGGGCGCTCCCCCCGCCGATCTCCTCTGGAATGTGGGGGCGGACGCGGTTGCCGACAGTGGGGCCATCACCGCCAAGATGGAAGCGACCACCGTTGGCGGCGAGACGATCCACGCCGAGCGGAGCATCCCGATCCGCAGGGAGATCCGTTCGCGCCGCTACAACGGCGAGCTTGTGCGGGACTCGCTGGTGGAACGCTACAACATGATCTTCTTCGATTTCGATACGCCGCGCATCAGCGATTTCAACGGCCAGGTTGTGGGGCTGATTCAGAGCAGGATGCGGACCAACTCATCGGTCAGCATCACCGGCCTGACCGACCGGGTCGGGGAGAAGGAGCATAACGATGCTCTCTCGGCGGAGCGCGCGAACTCCGTTTCCGGCCGGATCCGCTCGCGCATTGTCCCGGAACGGGTGCGGGCCGAGGGGGCGGGGGAATATCTGATTTACGACAACGATTTCCCCGAGGGGAGGATGTATAATCGCACAGTCATCATCGAGATCGCAACGCCGCAGGAGTGACGCAATGAACAGAATACTCGCGCTTCTTTCGCTCCTTATCGCAATCACGGCGATGCCGCTCGGCGCGCAGACCAGCCTGAGCATCACCGATGTGCTGCCGCCGTACAGGCTTTCCGCGACGCTGCTGGCGAACGGGCATTTCTCCATCTCCACCCGCTATACCGGCATGGGCAAATCGCTGGTCTATCAGGAGGATGGCTCGGGGAACAAGCCGGTGAACTATACATCGCATATCCACTTCAAGGTGGATGATCTGATCTTCCAGCTTCCGTACGAACTGAACCCGGCCACGCGCGAGGTTCCGCCGGAGCATCCGTTGGTGGTAACGCGCCTCTACCGCGATACGGTCGCCGCCGCGCCGCGCATCATCGCCGCGATGTTCGGCGTTCTCCCCGATGGCGATACAATCCGGTTTCTCTTTGCGATGGAGCCGGTACAGCGTCCGAGCGGCGGGTTTATCAGGATGTCGGCGGAGGTGAACAACAGCACGCGGCGCCCGCATTCGGTCGGCACGCTGATGCTGGTCGATACCAAGATCGGCGATAACGATCAGGCGCCGATCATCTCATCGTTCGGCTACAGGACGGTGGAGACGGAGTTTGATCGCGCCGCCGCGCCGGGAATGCCGGAGTTCTGGCTGGCGCTGGAGGGGACACCGGTAAACCCGATGCTCACCGCGCGGGGAAATCTCCGTGCTCCAGGGCTTATCGAGCCTGATTATTTTCTCTTCGGCAACTGGAAGGATAACACCGCCGTGGCCGGGGCAACAGGGCTTGATCTGGCGCAGTGGAAGGAACGTCGCGCCTTTAACGTCGGCTATACCGATAGCGCCATTCTGCTCCTCTGGGATCAGCAGAATATGAACGCCGGAGAGAGAAGGCTGCGGGCTTCCACGGAGATCGGCATCGTCGATTCGATCGGCGTCAGCTTCGGCTCGGGAGGATTTGGATCGATTGGG
>JBDSJW010000020.1:0-9675 GCA_039917235.1 Kapaibacterium sp. (SeqCode)
CGTGGTGATGAGCCGGTCGCTTGCCGAGTGAGGGCTGTTCACGAAATCCCGTGGGGAGATTGATTTGATTCGGCGGCCCGGCGGCGTAGATTGTTCCGATCCGGTCTTGTGGTCTATCGCCCCTTCCATATAGCTCATCCGCTAACTATTTCGCGCCGTTATGAAAGCTCGGTTTGTTACCATCCTTGCACTGCTCGTTATCGCCGCGGCATCGCAGGCCAGCGCGCAACAGAGCATCCTTACGCTGATGCCCCGTCCGAAAGCCGCGTTCCAGCGTCCGGGCCAGTTCGTCTTCAGCAGCCAGACGGTGATCCTGTCGCCCAATCTCCCGGACCTTCAGGGAGGGCTTCAGGAACAGTATCTGGCGAAGCTGATCAGGGAGCGATTCGGCATCACGATCAACTTGATGACCAATGACGAACCGCTCCTCTATCAGGGGAAATCGGCCATCCGCATCTGCTTCGGAAGCCCTGTGGATCGGCCCCTCCTCCAGATTCCCCCCGGCGAGACGATACCGGATTCCGGCGGCTACGTTCTGAATATCTCGCCCGACCGTATCGCCATCAGCAGCAGGGGCCTGGAGGGGGCGTACAATGCCATCGCCACCCTTATGCAGCTTATCAACAACAACGGCGGGGTGATCTCGGCCGGTTGCGCGCATATTTATGACTATCCCGATTATCCCAACCGCTGGGTCTTCTCGCAGCATAACCTCCGCGGCCCCGGAAGCCTCCAGGCCCTCAGGAAAATCGAGGATACGATGGCCGCCCACAAGCTGAACGGCATCCAGCAGAACGACTGGAAATACAACACCCTGGACCAGCAGCCGCGCTATTACTTCGACAGCGTCCTCGCGTTCCGGCGATACTCCGACGAGCGGCACATCGGCATCATTCCCGGCGTTGCGCCGATCGGCTACTCGGACGGCATTCTCTACAACAACCCCAGGCTGGCCGAGGGATTTCCCGCCACCGCGACCGTTGTGATGGAAGGGGATACCGGCCGCCTTCTGCGCGACCCGAACATCACGCTGCCGAATGGGTCGTTCGAGAACCTTGGCTCCAATGGAAAATTCTCCGGCTGGAGCTACTACGATGATCTCCCCGTCACGCAGGACGCCGAGCATCACGGCGGAAGCCACAGCGCCCTCTGCCAGAACTTCACCAACGGCAACCCCTCCGGCAACTGCCGGTTCAACCGGAAGCTGACATGCAAGCCGTTCCACGCCTACCGGATGTCCGCGTGGGTCAAAACCGAATCGCTGAAAGTCGATGAAGTACGGCTCCTCGCCATCGGCACGGATGACGCCAACAACTCCAGATCACTTACCTACACCGCGTATTCCATCAGCGGCACCAACGGCTGGACCCGCGTTCAGGTCTCCTTCAACTCCCTTCAATTTCCCTACGTGCTTGTCTACGCCGGCGTCTGGGGGGGGAAGTCGGGAAAGATCTGGTGGGATGATTTCACGATCGAGGAATCGGGGCTCAGCAACATCATCCGCCGTAATGGCACCCCCCTCACCGTGCGGAACAACCGGACGGGAGCGCTCTGCGCCGAGGGGACCGATTTCGCGCCGATCAGCGACTCGCTGACCGTGACCAACTATTTGCAGACCCAGCGTTTTGCCCCGGAGGCCCCCGCCCCAACATTCCGTCGCCGTCCGGGGGGGAGCATCGCCAACGGCGATACCATCACCATCTCCTACTTCCACCCCCTCACCACCGTCGCCGATGAGCAGGGGGGAGGCTCGGTGATGGTCTGCCCGGCGGAGGAGGATCTCTACCCGGTTCTCAGAAAGCAGATCCGCGGCGTGGACAGCCTCTATAACACCAGCATCTCCCCGCTGCCGCCGGCGAGCGCGAAGTTCTTCATGGGGCACGATGAGATCCGCTCGATGAACTGGGATTCCTCCTGCCAGCGCCAGCATCTCCCCCCCTCCGCGCTCCTGGCGAATAACCTGAAACGATGCCAGGGAATTATCGAGGAAACCCGCCCCGGCGCGGAGACATTTGTCTGGAGCGATATGTTTGACTCGCTCCACAACGCCTCCAACAACTACTACCTGATCAACGGCGACCTCACCGGCGTCTGGGATTCGATACCCACCACGCCGGTGATCGTCAACTGGAACAGCGGCAACATGGAGAAGAGCCTGAGCTTCTTCGCCGATCATGGGTTCCGGCAGATCACCTCCCCCTACTACGACGCCGGCAGCGCGGACGGCATCCGCGCATGGCGCATGGCGATGGAGGGAAAAGATGGGATGCTCGGGATGATGTACACCACATGGGGAACCGACTACAACTTCCTTGTCCCCTTCTCCTACTATGCCTGGGGGGCCGGCCCGTATATCGTTCACGTCCCGTATGACAGTTCCATCATCAAACGCCCGGGCGATACCCTCTGCTTCAGCGCGCTTATTCTCCCCGACCCATACGACAAGAGCGATAAAATCCAGACGGCCGCCGCCACGCTGATCATCAATCCCGAGAGTGCTACTCCAGTCGTTGTCACCGTTCCGATGCATCGCGATACCGGAAACCTCTTCATCGGCTGCATGGATAAGACCTACGCAAACGGGTTTCTCTACTCGATCCAGGCCACAAACGCGCAGGGGATCTCCCGCAAAACCCCTCTCTACGACGCCCATATCGGCCCCGCCAGCAGCGCCCCGATCGCCCCCGAAACGGGAGCCGGTATGACGATGAGCATCGCTCCAAACCCGGCGAAATCGGTGGTTGGCGTCCGCTTCGTTGCCCCGGCGGCGGGGAGATGGCGGGCCACGGTGCGCGATCTTCTCGGTCGCCTGGTTGAGCGGCGCGATGGTGAAATCGATGGGCCGGGAGAGAGAACTCTGAAGATCGATCTGGGCTCGGTTCCCAACGGTCTCTATCGCGTGGAGATGGAGATGAACAGTCGCAGAGCCGTTGAAACGGTGATGATCGTCCGATAATTCAACAGGCTCCTCATGCCGACAAACAACATCAGCAGATGACCGAAATCTCCGACGCCAACCGAAGCGGTTTCAGCATTGGAAGCGCGATGATCGGCGGCGCCCTATGGCTGGCAATCCTTGCGGCGGCCCTCTTCGGAGCGCCGGGAATCGGCCCGATCGAGCTGCTGCTGATGCTGGGGCTTCTCGTCTTTATCCCCCTTGCGCTCGATCTCCTCGCCGTCTCCGACCGCGAGGGGGGAAACCCGTTGCCCTACAGGATTGCGCGACTTCTCCAGCCGGTGGCGGCGGTCCTTGCCTGCGCCTCGTTCTTTCTTCCGGCCGGAACCATCGCGGGGATTCTTGCCTCCGCGTGGCTGCTCCTTACGGGGATTATCGCGCTCTTCGGCGCTCTTCGCCTTATCCGTGGGGAGCGCCGTCTGGAGGAGATCTGCATCAATGCCGCGCTGCTCTATCTGCCGATCGGCGGGGTGTGGCTGGTGGCATCCCGGCTGGGGATATCGCTGGCGGGATTTGGTGGGGTGATAGCGCTGCTTACCGCCGTCCATTTCCATTTCGCCGGCTTTATCGCCCCACTGCTTGCCGGGATGACCGGCAGAAGGCTGGCCGCCACCGGCACGCCGATACGGTTCCTCTATCGCATCGCCGCCGCCGGGATTATCGCCGGGCCTCCGCTTGTGGCGGTCGGCATCACCTTTTCCGGCCCGCTCGAAGTGGTTGCGGCGGTGGTGCTTGCCACCAGCATGACCCTGCATGGCTTCCTGGTCCTGGTTCCGGTGCGCCGCTCGCTTCCCGGGGCACGACCGACAGTCTTTCTGAGCGCCTCCGCGATCGCCTCGGTGCTTGCGATGCTCTTCGCGGCGCAGTACGCCGTGGGGGTCTTTACGCAGGGTCCGCGACTGACGATCGCGCAGATGGCGCTGGTCCACGGCTCCTCCAACGCGATCTTCGCGCTTGGTGGCCTGCTCGGCTGGGGAATCATCCGTCCGCGAAGCGCACGTATCAAGGGAGAAGCATGACGATGGGAGATAAACGGGAGAGCGGCGATATCCGCCCGATCGGCATCGTCCGCACATCGGTGACCGAGGGGATTGATGAGGGATGGGGAGATGTGGAATCGCGGATAGAGATCGACCCGGAACTGGCCGACGGGCTTCGCGGTCTCGATGAATTCTCCCACGCGCTGGTGATTTTTCTGATGGACCGATCGTCCTTCCAGCCCGCATCGAATCTGGTTCGCAGGCCGCAGGGGAGGGAGGATATGCCACTGATCGGGATATTCGCGCAGCGTGCAAAACATCGCCCCAACCCCATCGGCATCACCGCCGTGCGGATCATCGGGGTTCAGGGAACGATCCTCCGCGTCCGTGGCCTGGACGCGATCGACGGCACGCCGGTGCTGGATATCAAGCCGTACTTCCCGCAGTTCGACGCCCCCGCCGATCCACAAACCCCGGAGTGGGTGGCGACGTTGATGGAACGGTATTTCTAGCAGACCGAACCGACACCGTGAAGACCAAAGTCCGGATCGGCGCGCCGCCAAAGCAGTAATGATCCATCTTCCGAAATAACGGCATCCCCCGCCCCGCGGGCTCCGAGCAGATCGGGGCCCGTTTTCATATCCCCCACGCAACGCAACAACCATCCCGGATCACCGATATATCTCCCCCAATTCTCACGTCGTAATGGAACGGGCCGTTGGCCCGCCGGTCAGGGCTCTTCTGGGGCATTTTGTTATTGCTCTTAGAAACCTCCCGGCCGCAATGTATTTTCGCATGCAATGGGATACGATTCCATGATGGTGCCAACGTTCCCGATCGGCCTCGGTGACTGCGCCATTAGCAGCAGCATCGGCTCCATTCCGCGTCGTCGTCATCAGTGGAACAATTCACCAATCACGTGGTCAGCACATGGCAAGCACAACCGAACCGCAACTCATCCCGAAGAGCGTTCTCTTCGGCAATCCCGTAAAGGCAAACCCTCAGATCTCCCCGGATGGAACCATGATGGCGTATCTGGCGCCGGTGGATGGGGTGTTGAACATATGGGCGGGGACAATCGAGGGGGAAAATTACCGCCCCATCACGCACGATCGCGATCAGGGCATCCAGGATTTTCTCTGGGCCGGGGATAACAGCGGCATACTCTACATTCAGGATGTCGGCGGAAACGAGAACTATCATTTCTACTCGGTGGACCTGAAATCGGAGGAGGTGCGGGATCTGACGCCGTTCGAGAACATCCGCGTCCGCATGATATCTCACAACAAGGATTTCCCGAACGATCTGCTGATTGGCCTTAATCGAGATAATCCGCAGATCCACGATGTCTATAATCTTCACGTTCCCTCTGGGGAGCTTCGGCTGGTGGCGCGCAATCCCGGAAACTTCCTGGGCTGGGTGGCGGACTCCAAATTCAAGGTGCGCGGGGCGCTGGCAATCAGGCCCGATGGTGGCTACGATCTGCTGGTCCGCGATACCGAGGAGGATGAGTGGCGCGTGCTGATCTCATGGTCGCCGGAGGATTCGCGCGGGAGCGGTCCGGGGCATTTCACCAATGATGGCCGCCATATCCTGATCCAGGACACGCGCGGCGTAAACGCTATCCGTCTGGCGAAGGTGGACGTGGCGACCGGCCAGCTTGAGGTGATCGTGGAGGACCCGCAGTATGATGTGACCGATATCGATCAGGATCCCGATACCCACGAAGTGCGGATGGTGGCCTTTACAAGGGCGCGGCAGGAATGGGTGGTGCTTGATGACGCGATCCGCGAGGATATCGATGCCATCCGCGCGCTCCATCATGGCGATTTCTCCATCATCAGCCACGACAACGCCGATTCCATCTGGGTGGTGATGTTCCTTGCCGATGATGGGCCGGTGGCGTTCTTCACGTACGACCGGAAGACGCATCAGGGAAAGCATCTTTTCGATTCTCGCCCGGAGCTGAAAAATTATACACTGGCTCCGATGGAGCCGATCTCCTTCCAGTCGCGCGATGGCCTGACCATTCACGGCTATATCACGTTTCCCCCCGGCGCCGAGCGGAGGGATCTGCCGACGGTTCTCAACGTTCACGGCGGCCCGTGGGTACGCGACAGCTGGGGATACGATCATGAAGCGCAGTGGCTTGCCAACCGCGGCTATATCTGCATCCAGGTAAACTATCGCGGCTCCACCGGCTACGGCAAGGATTTCGTCACCGCCGGGGACAGGGAGTGGGGTGGAAAGATGCACGATGATCTTGTGGACGCGGTGAACTGGGCGGTCGGGATGGGCTACACCGATCCGGAGCGGATGGCAATCTATGGCGGTTCCTATGGGGGATATGCCGCGCTGGTCGGGGCCACATTCACCCCGGATCTCTTCTGCTGCGCCGTGGACATCGTGGGACCAAGCAACCTGATCTCCTTTATCGAAACCATCCCGCCATACTGGCAGCCGATGATCACGCAGTTCCATCAGCAGGTCGGCAACCCGGAAACCGAGGCGGAGTTTCTCCGCTCCCGCTCACCGCTCTTCAAAGTGGATCAGATCAAAATCCCAATGCTTATCGCCCAGGGAGCCAACGATCCCCGCGTGAAACAGGCGGAGTCCGAGCAGATCGTGGAGGCGATGCGGTCGCGCGGAATCGAGCATCAGTATCTCCTTTTCCCGGACGAAGGGCATGGATTCGCCAAACCGGAGAACCGGATGAAGTTCTACTCCGTGGCGGAACAGTTCCTCGCCGAACATCTCGGCGGCCGTTACGAATCGTCGGGGCGGGTTTGAAACCCGCCCTTACAACGCGACTTACAGCCGCGCTCTTCTCCATGCTGATCGCTTCCTGCGCGTCCAGGGATCTTGTACTGCCGGAGGAACGGAGCTATCTCTCCAACCTCCGGCAGCTTACATTCGGCGGGGAGAACGCGGAGGGATACTTCAGCTCCGATGAAAAGCGGTTCGTCTATCAGCGAACGCACACTGGGAAGGAGGGATGCGATCAGATCTATATGTACGATCTGGCAAGCGGCGCGGAGAAACGGATATCCACCGGCTATGGCCGTACCACATGCAGCTACTTCCTTCCCGGGGATTCGCTCGTCCTCTTTGCATCCACGCACCTGGCCGATTCCACCTGCCCGCCGCCGCCCGATTTTTCGCAGGGATATACCTGGGCGCTCTACCCCGGCTACGATATCTTCGTGGCCGACACCACTGGGAAGCTCCGCGGTCGGCTGACAAACTCCCCCGGCTACGACGCCGAGGCAACGGTCTCGCCGGTCGGCGACAGAATCGTCTTTACCTCCACCCGTACCGGCGATATCGAGCTCTTCTCCATGAAGATCGATGGCTCCGATCTCCGGCAGTTGACCAATGTCCCAGGCTACGATGGCGGCGCATTCTATTCATGGGACGGCAGGAAGCTGATCTTCCGCGCCAGCCGACCGGAAGGGGAGGAGCTGAAGCGATATCGCTCACTCCTTGCGCAGAATCTTGTGCGCCCATCCCGCATGGAACTGTATGTGATGAACGCCGATGGAAGCGGCATGCGCCAGGTGACCAACAACGGCGCGGCGAACTTCGGCCCGTTCTGGCATCCCGACAACCTGCATATCATCTTCGCCAGCAACGTCGCCGATCCGCAGGGGCGGAACTTCGATCTTTATATGATCAGGGAGGATGGAACCGATATGCGGCGGATTACCTTCAACGATACCTTCGATGGCTTCCCGATGTTCACGCGCGACGGCGGGCATCTGATCTTCGCGTCGAACCGCCACTCGGCAAAACCGGGGGAAACGAACCTCTTTATCTGCGACTTCCATTATCCGGCGGCGGGGGGGAATTACTGACGCGATGGAGCATACGGGCGATATTATTCACACGAAACCATCGCCCACCTGTTCCCCATAACGACAAACGACCGGAGATGCGCGCAATGACGGCATCTCCGGTCTCGTTTCACGGTTATCCCTCCCCTGGCTCCACCACCATTCCCTTCAGCTTCTCCCGAAAATAATCGAACGTCTTGCGCAGCCCCTCGTGCCTGTCCACCGAAGGTTCCCAGTGGAGCAACTGGCGCGCGCGGGTGCTGTCGGGACGGCGCACCTGGGGATCATCCTTCGGCAGCGGCTTGAAGACGATCTCGCTCTGCGAGCCGGCCAGCTCCTTGATCTCCATCGCAAGCTCCAGCATGGTAAGCTCATCGGGGTTGCCGATGTTGACCGGATCAACCACATCGGACATCAGCAGCCTGAAGAGGCCATCGACCAGATCGGAGACATAGCAGACCGAGCGCGTCTGCTTGCCGGCGCCGAAGACGGTGATGGGCTGGCCGGTAAGCGCCTGCGACATAAAGGCCGGGATTGCGCGGCCATCATCCACGCGCATGCGCGGGCCGTAGGTGTTGAAAATCCTGACGATGCGGGTATCGACGTTGTGATAGCGGTGGTAGGCCATCGTAAGCGCCTCGGCGAACCGTTTTGCCTCATCGTACACGCCACGCACGCCGATCGGGTTCACATTTCCCCAGTATTCCTCATGCTGCGGGTGGATCAGCGGGTCGCCATACACCTCCGACGTGGAGGCAAGGAGGAACCGGGCGCCCTTGGCCTTTGCCAGCCCCAGCGCCTTATGCGTGCCGAGCGATCCCACCTTCAGCGTCTGAATCGGCAGCTTGAGATAATCGATGGGGGATGCCGGGCTGGCGAAATGAAGGATATAATCCAGCTCACCTTCCACATAGATGTAGTTGGTGACATCGTGCTGGATGAAATGGAAATGCGGGTTGCCGAACAGATGCGCGATGTTCTCGGCCGATCCGGTCACAAGATTATCCATGCAGATCACCTCATGCCCCTCGGCAATCAATCGCTCGCACAGATGCGATCCCAGGAACCCGGCACCGCCGGTAATTAACGAACGTGGCATATATCTACCTTGAATTGGTACTACTACACTGATTCCATATCCAAACTACAAGAGCCTGTCAAGGCTATTGCATGGCCGTCTGATCCGGTGAGGTTTCACTTCGGCATCCCGGCAGATGGCCTCCGACAACGGCAAAACCCGCCTGAAGCCATTTTTTTCATGAAAATTTCAATTCTGTAATCTTATCACCACACTTTCCGCTCAACAGTCGGCGTAATGGCATAGAGTTTGATAATACCTCAAACACAACTCTTCGTCACTGTTGTGAGCCTCAGAGGAGGTTGAAGAGAAGGGGTTCAGGGGGGCAGACACAAACAGGCAGGATGATAGAGAAAAATACTTTGTCTCAATAATCACTTGGAGTCAGGACCATGCGTTTCACAAAAATTATCGCGCTCGCAGCCTTCGTGGCAGCGGCATTCTTCTCGGTTCAGTCAGTACATGCACAGGCGGTCGTCGACAAGAACCGCTCGTACTTCAGCCCTGATCAGCAGTTCGGTATTGGTTTCAACAGCAAGGGCGGCACAATCCAGTATGCCCTTGGACCCGCGTTCCATATCGGTCTGAACCTGAACCTGGATTTCCACAAGGATTCGGCAGCATCGAACACCTATTACAACTTCGGCCCGTATGCGAAGTTCATCTTCTCGGGCGACGTTATCAAGCCGTATGTGTATGCAGCACTTGGGCTGGTTCAGCCGAGCACCGGAAGCGTTACGGTCGGCAGCACGACTGCTGTTAACCTCCCGAAGGCCGAAGTCCGCATCATCCTTGCCGCAGGTGCGGAGCACTTCTTCAACCAGAACG